>JBFLZB010000072.1 GCA_040756475.1 Thermodesulfobacteriota bacterium | reverse complement strand
GAGGAGCTTTCGCGTACCGTCGCTGCTCTCCTGCTCCGAGACCACCCGGGGAAGAGCCAGGCTCGCCTCGGCCCGCAGCTTGGCCCGCACGCCCTGGGAGAGATCGGTCATGGCTTCGAAGTCGAGGACGCCGCGCCGGTACACCCACTGCATGAGCTGGCGGGCGCGGAAGGGGCGCTCCCCGATGCCCTGGAAGAAGCTCTCGAGACCCGGCAGGTCGAGCCCCAGGAGATTTGCCGCAGAGGTCATGGGTTCCACGAGCGGAAGGTGCGAGAACTGCGGGTTCCTTATAACGCGCCCCTTCCCGGCCCGTCAACGGCGGGGGGGGCCCCGCTGGATCCCCCTACCACCCCACCCGCAGGTGCTCGGTCACCGCCCGGGGGAGCTGGGAGACGAGCTGGCCGGCCCGGGCGAGCCCCAACCCCAGGGGGCTGCCTTGCCAGCGGAGCAGGATCGGTCCGTCCTCGCCCGCCCACGGCAGGCTCTGGCCCGAGAGCAGGGCGCGCAGGGCCGCCCCGTCCAGGTCGCAGAGCCGCCGCGTGGCCGCCCGGCCGAAGACCTGGAGGCCGGGGGTGGAGGGCTTGAGGGCGCCGCTCTCCGAGGCCTTGAAGAGGCGAAGTCCCGCGCCGACCCACCGGTAGGCGTCGCACGCGCCCGCCGCCTCGCGCCGGACGGCAAAGACGTGCTGTCCCCGTCGCAGGAGGCGGTGGCCGGCGAGCGATTCGGGGGGGATGCCGAAGGCCGCGTCGAGCACCGCCAGGGCGCGGCGCTCCTCCTCAGGGCTTAGCCAGTCGGACGACAAAGAAACCCTCCGAGTCGAAATGGTGGGGGTAGAGGCGGCGCGCAAGGGAGAGCTCGGGGGGGAAGGGGCGCCCCTCCCACGCGGCCAGCCCGGGCTCGCCGGCGACGTCCACGGGCACGGGCTCCACCCGGGCGCCGGTCTCCTCGAGGAAGAGCCCCACCACGCCCTCGTTTTCCTCGGGCGCATAGGTGCACGTGGAGTAGACGAGGGTTCCGCCGGGCTCGAGCACCTCGTAGCCGCGGCGCAGGAGCGCCCCCTGCTGGCGGGAGAGGTACTCGCGAAGGCCGGGTTTCACCCGCCGGGGGCGGGTCTCGCCGCCACGCCAGGTGCCCTCTCCGGAGCAGGGAGCGTCGACGAGGACCCGGTGAAATGGGTGGCGCTGGGGAAAGTTCTGGCCCGAGTAAGCGGTGACGACCGCGCACGAGACGCCGAGCCGCTCCAGGTTGGCCAGGAGGGACTTGGCGCGCTGGCCGCTCGGCTCGTTGGCGACGACGCAGCCCCGGTCTTCCATCGCCTGGGCGAGCAGCGTGGTCTTGGAGCCCGGCGCGGCGCACAGGTCGAGCACGCGCTCGCCCGGCCGGGCCCCCAGGGCCAGGGCCGCCGCGGCCGAGGAGGCGCTCTGCACGTAGATCTGCCCCAGGGCGTGGGCCAGCGTGGCGCCCAGGGCCCGCCCTCCCTCGGCCGCAAGGCGCAGGAGCTCCGGGCACCAGGGCTCGGGCGCGGCGCGCCACCCGGCGGCACGCAGGGTCTCGATCACTTCGGGGGGGGTCGCCTTGAGGGTATTCACCCGGGCGTGGACGGGGCTCGGGCGGCCGTGGGCCTCGAGGAACGCCTCGAAGCCGGGCACGGCGCCCCGGTAGCGGCTGAAATGGGCCTCGAGGCGCGAGGTCACGGCCCCCGCCTCACGGCGACGCCACCCGGACGGGGCCAAAGCCGGCGAAGTCGGCGCTCACCAGGTAGTAGGTCACCCCGTTTCGCTCCCCGTAAGGGTTTTCGAAGGCTTCCCCGCCGGTGCCGTGGAGGTGGCCGAACACGGCGGCGTTCACCCGGTACTTCTCCAGGAGACGGGTGACGGGGGTCTCCTCCAGGGCCGGGGAGGTGGGGGGAAAGTGCAGCAGCGCCACCCGGAGCCGCGCCCCCGGGTCCATGGCCCCCAGGCTGGCCTCCAGCCTGTCGAGCTCGCGGCGGTAGAGGCGGGCGTCCTCCTCGGCGCTCCGGATCCCCTGGGGAGCCGCGGCGGTGCCCTCGCCGGGGAGGGGCGGGAGGTGGGGCCCCAGCCCTCGGAAATCCAGGCTCGGGTCGACCCAGCCCCGGGCGCCGGCCAGGGCCACCCCGTCCAGGAGGAGGGCGTCGTTCTGGAGGGCGAACACCCCCGGGGGAAGGGCCCGGCGCACCTTCGCCAGCGACTCCCACCAGTAGTCGTGGTTGCCCTTCACCAGCACCTTGCGGCCCGGCAGCCCGCCGAGCCACGCCAGCTCGCCGGCGGCCTCCCTCAGGCGAAGGGCCCAGGACAGGTCCCCCGGCAGGCACACCACGTCGTCCTCCCCCACCGCCTCGCGCCACGCCCGCTCCACCCGCGCCACGTGCCCGCGCCAGTGGTCGCCGAAGACGTCCATGGGCTTGGCGCCGGAGAAGGACAGGTGGAGGTCGGAGAGGGCCCAGAGGGTCATTCGTCGGCTCGTTGCGGGTTGCTCGTTGGAACTTCACGCCTCACGCTTCACGCCTCACCCCCCTGGCACCTGTGCGGCGGCACCCCTTATACTCAACCTCCCCCGGGCTGTGCGAGGAGAAACGCGCCATGAGGGAAGCCGCCGAGGAGCTCCTGCCGCCGGGCTACGTGGTGGCCCTGCGCCGGCTGTGCCTGGGGGGGCGGGAGGTGGGGCTCTTCCAGGTGGCCGACCCCAACGCCCTGGCCGACGGGATGGGCCCCGAGGACTTCGGGGAGGACGAGCGCTTTCCCTACTGGGCGGAGCTGTGGCCCTCGGCCCTGGCGCTGGCCGGGTTCGTACTGCGCCGGGGGCTGGGGCGGGAAACTCGCGTGCTGGAGCTCGGGTGCGGGCTGGGCCTGGCGGGGGTGGCCGCGGCCCTCAACGGGGGGCAGGTGCTCTTTACGGACTTCGAGCCCGACGCGCTGGCGTTCGCCCGGGCCAACCACGCCCTGAACCTCGGCACCCCGGGGCGCACCCTGCTCCTGGACTGGCGAGAACCTCCCGCCGGGCTCTCGGCACCCCTGGTGCTGGCCTCCGACGTCCTCTACGAGCGCAGGTTCCTCGCCCCGTTCCTCCACACCCTCGCCCGGGTGCTCCCCCCCGGGGGCACCGCGCTGGTGGCGGAGCCGGGCAGGGCCGTCGCCGAGGGGACCGTGGAGCAGCTCGAGGCCCGGGGCCTGGCCCGGAACCTTCACCTGGAAGAGGTGGACGCCCAAGGCCGCATCCACGGCGTGTGGATCCACGAACTGAGTGGTCGCTGATCTTCGGTCACCCCGAAGGATGAAACGCAGCGCGTTCACCCGCGCCCCAGGCCCCTTTCCCCTCGAGGGCGAGGGGATGCAGGGAGAGCAGTTTCGCCAGAGGAGACCCTGATGCCAATGGGCACGCGGGAAGAACCAATCGCGCAGCGCAACCCCCTGGTGTGGGCCGGCCTGGTCTTGGCCCTGGCGGGCTCGCTGTGGCTCGCCGCGCGGCTGCAGGCGGTCGTGGTGCCCCTGCTGCTGGCCTGGTTCCTGGCCTACGCCCTGGACCCCGTGGTGGACCGCCTGGAGGCCCGCCGGGTACCCCGGGCGGCGGGCATTGCCCTGGTCTTCGCCGCCGTGCTGGCAGCCGCGGCGGCCTTCGCCCTCCTGGTGGTTCCCACCGTGGCCCGGGAGCTGCGGCAGGCGGCCTCGGCATTGCCCGCCTATGCCGTCCAGGCCCAGGAGGTGTGGTTGCCCCGGGTGGAGGCGCTCCTGGGGCGCCCCCTGCCCACCGAGACCGGGGAGCTGCTGCGGGAGTCCGCGGGGGCCCTGCAGGAGCGCCTGCCCGGCATGCTCCCCCGGGCGGCCCAGGCCCTGGGCCGCGCCTTCGCGAGCGCCTGGAGCCTCCTGGCGGCGGTCTTCGGCCTTGCCCTCATCCCGGTCTTCGCCTTCTACCTGCTCCTGGAGCTCAACGGTCTGGGGGGCAAGGCGGTGGCGCTCCTCCCGCCAAAGACCCGACCCGCTGCCGCCCGCATCCTGGAGCGCTCCGACGAGGTGCTGGGGGCGTTCGTCCGGGGCCAGCTCATGGTGTGCGCCGTGCTGGGACTGATCTACGCCGTGGGGCTCTCCGCGGTGGGGATCGACCTGGCCTGGGCGGTCGGCCTCCTCTCGGGGGCCCTCCTGGTGGTGCCCTACCTCGGAACGGCCGTGGGGCTGGCCCTGGGCAGCCTGCTCGCCCTGCTCAAATTCCAGGATCTCGCCCACCTGCTCGCGGTGTGGGGCGTGTTCGGCGCGGGCCAGCTCCTGGAGAGTTTCCTCCTCACCCCGCGGCTCCTGGGCGACCGGGTGGGGCTGCACCCCCTCGTGGTCATGGTGGCCGTGGTGGCCGGGGGCGAGCTCTTCGGGTTCCTGGGCGTCCTGCTCGCCGTGCCGGCCGCGGCGGTGCTCCGGGTGGGGCTGGCCGAGGCCTACGATGCCTACCGGCGCTCTTCCATCTACGGGGAAGCGCCGTGACCGTGGCCGCCCGGCTCCCCGCTCCCCACGACTTTCTCCTCCACCTGCGGGGCTGCGCACCCGACCTGGCCCGGCGCTTCGACGGTATCCAGGGGATGGAACGGGCGAGGGCCGAGCTGCGCATCCGTGCCCCGGCGGGGAGCTGGGCGCTCGGCGAGCTGGAGTTGCGGCGAGACGAGCTGGCCCGGGAGGTGGAGCGATTCTTCGGCCCGCCCTTCTCGGCTGCCCTCCATCCGGGAGCCGAGGATCCGGAAGCCCTGCCCTTGCCCGTGGTCTCGTCCAAGGTCTGGAACCACGTGGCCTTCCTTGCCTGGGAGGGCCGGCGCGCGGGCGTCCTCGCCGTGCGCAAGCCCCGGTACCGGGACGCCTGGGTTCCGGCCGCCCGCGCCGGGGACGGCCCCGCCCTTCGCCTCCTGGAAGACCCGGAGGCGGCCTGGGTCCCGGCCGAGCTGCCGGAGGGGGAGGGGCCCGAGGCCGCCCTGCCCGGGTTCCTGGACGAGCTGGCGGCCCTGGCCCGGGAAGGCGGTTCCTACGCCCACCTGGTGGCCGCCTTCCCCGGGGACGCGGCCGCGGATCGCCTGGAGGCCCGGCTCTATGCCGTCAAGGAGTGGGGCACGCCGCGCACCCCGGCCCCCCTCCTTCACAAGTACACCGGCCGCCTCCACTACTGCGGCCCGGCCCTGCCCCTCCTGGGCCTGCGCCTGGCCCGCATTCGGCTCGCCCGGGGCTGAGACCGTTTGGTCCCGGCGCAGAAACCACCTGAGATCGTGAGGCTCTTCCGGATCGTGTGGGTGGACCCGCTGAGGAGCGAACCCCGGCGTCTGGAGGTGTA
This sequence comes from Thermodesulfobacteriota bacterium, assembly GCA_040756475.1. NCBI lineage: Bacteria > Pseudomonadati > Thermodesulfobacteriota > Thermodesulfobacteriota bacterium. Next base: position 16,865 of record JBFLZB010000072.1, on the reverse strand, counting down.
GGGTAGGCGAACCCACACGGATCGGAACGAAGCCCGAATGTTCCGAATCCAGAACGGGTGCCGGTCCCGTCTCGCGTTTCCACCTAAAGCCAGCAAACCCAGCAGCCGATCCTTGTCCCGCGATCGCAAAATCGAACGACCCGATCCGGGAGCTCCTCCCCATGCCCCAGACTGCCCCCCTGCGCATCCTCGTAGTGGACGACGAGCCGGCCATCCTGCGCACCCTGGAGAGCTTTCTGCGGCTGCACGGGTACGACTGCCAGACCGAGACGGACCCGGCCGCCGCCCTGGCCCGCCTGGAGCAGGAGATCTTCCACCTGGTGATCACCGACCTGGTGATGCCCGGCCTGGACGGCATGGAGCTGGTCCGGCGTCTCAAGGCCGGCCGCTTCCTCACCGAGGTCATCGTGATGACCGCCTTCAGCTCGCTGGACCGGGCTCTGGAAGCCTACCACCTGGGGGTCTCGGACTATCTGCTCAAACCCTTCGAGAGCCTGGAACACGTGGCGGCCGTGGTGGGTCAGGCGGAGGACCGCCTCAACCGCTGGCGCCAGGCGATGGTGCGGACGATGGAGGAAGGGGGGGAACGGTGACGCTCGAGCGGGTGCTGGGAAGCCGCAACCGGGTTCGGATGCTCCGGGCCCTCTTTCGCCGGGACGGCACCTCGGGGCGCTCGGCCGGGGCCCGGGCCGGGCTGGCGCCCTCGGCCGCCAAGGCCGCCCTCGAGGAGTTGACGGCGGCGGGGATCGTGCTTCGCACCGACGAGGGCAGCCGGGCCTGCCACGAGATCAACCGCAGCCACCGCCTGGTCCCCGCCCTGGAGCGCCTCTTCGGCGAGGAAGCCCGCCTTGCGTCCCGCCTGCCCGCGGACTTGCGCAGCAGCCTGCGGGCGCTGTCGCCCGAGCCGGAGCTCCAGTGCGTGGGGGTGTCCCGCGAGGGGACGGCGACCCTGGCGCTGTCGCCCCTGCCGGGCCGGCCCGAGGTGGAGGCGGCGGTGGGGGGCCTGCTGAAGTTCGAGTACGGCCTGCGCCTGGCAGGGCTCGTGGAGGACCCCCTCCGGATCCCGGAAGCCGAACGGCTCTGGTGCCTGCCCGCCCGCCACCCGGCCACCCCCATCCCGGAGGGCGAGCGGGAGCGGGCCCTGCGGTTCTTCGGCATTACCCGGCCCGGGAGCCGGCCGGGAACCTAGCCCCCCGGCCGTGAGCCAACGTGCCCAACGACCTGGTTGCCCCCGCGGAGCACCCCATGAAAGCGTCAGCCCAGACCCATCCCCCCTCCGGCGCCTGCACCCCCTGCGCCGGCTTCACGGTGCTCGTAGCCGACGACGAGGAGAGCATCCGCGACGTGGCCCAGGCGGCCCTGGAGCTCGACGGCCACCGGGTCCTCGCGGCGCGCGACGGCGCCGAGGCCCTGGGCCTGTTCCGGGAGCACCGGCCCGACGTGGTGGTCTCCGACATCCGGATGCCCCGGATGGACGGCATCACCCTGCTCGAGCAGGTCCGCGACCTCTCCCCCGGCACCGAGGTGGTGCTCATCACCGGCTTCGCCGACACCACCCTGGTGATCGACGCCCTGCGCCGGGGCGCCTCGAACCTCATCGAGAAGCCCTTCCGCCCGTCCGAGCTGATCCAGCAACTCCAGCCCTCGTTCCTGCGCTGCGCCCTGGCCCTGGACGCGGCCCGGCTGCGAGAAGAGCTTGAGGCCGGGCGAAAGCGGCTCGAGCTCCACCAGCGCATGGCCACCATGGGCCGGCTCCTGGCGGGCCTGGCCCACGAGATCAACAACCCGCTGACCTTCCTCAAGGGCAACGTGGAGATCCTGCGCCACTTCCTGTCCCGGGCCGTCGAGGGAAGGGAGTCGGAGGGGCAGCGCGGCGCCGGCCTGCGCCAGACCCTGGCCCTCCTGGACGACATGGAGTTCGGGGCCCGGAGGATCGAGGAGCTGGTGGCCGCCATGCGCCGGTTCGGGAGCCCGGTGGGGAGCTCCCGACGCCTCGTGGCACTGCGGGAGGTCATGGACAACTGCCTCAAGCTCACCCAGGCCAAGCGGTCGCCCGGGACGAGACTCGAGGTGGAGCGCCCCGGCCCGCAGGTGCTCGTGGACGCCGACCCCGTGGAGTTGGAGTCCTGCTTCGTCAACCTCCTGGTCAACGCCTACGAAGCGCTCCAGGTGCAGGGGGCCTCGGTGCGGTTTGCTGCGTCGCTTCTGCCCTACGCCACGGGGGCGTTCCACGGCCTCGTGGAGGTGACCGTGGAAGACGACGGCCCCGGCATCCCCCAGGGCACCGTGGACGAGGTCTTCACCCCCTTCTTCACCCGCAAGCAGGGGGGGATGGGCCTGGGGCTCAGCCTGGCCTACGAGGCGGCCAAGCGAAACGGCGCCCAGATCGAGATCCACACGGCCGAGGGCCAGGGAGCTCGGGTGGTGGTGCGGATGCCCTACCGGGGCGGGGAAGAGGTCCCGCCAGGCTCAGGGCCCCCTCAAGCTCCCGGGGCCGGGTGACGATGAGGGGGCCGCCCGAACGGCGCTAGCGCGAAATACCACCCGACGAAGGTAAGGAGGACGTCATGCTCCAGTGGGAATCCGCCATGGCCACCGGCGTCGCCGCCGTGGACCGGCAGCACAAAGACCTCGTCCAGCGGGTCAACGAGCTCCTGACGGCCATGAAGGCGGGCAAGGGCCGCCAAATGGTCGGCGAGCTCCTGGCGTTCCTGGGGAAGTACGCCGTGGAGCACTTCGGCACAGAGGAGGCGTTGATGCACAAGCACGCCTACCCCGGGTACGCCGAGCACAAGGCCATCCACGAGGCGTTCAAGAAGGACTTCGGGGCCCTGGCCGCCCACTTGGAGGCCAGCCCGGCCAACCTCTCGCTCACCATCGAGGTGCAGCGCCGGGTCATGGACTGGCTCAAGACCCACATCCTAAGCGTCGACGCGGACTTGGGGAAGTACCTGGTGGGCAAGGGCGTGACCTGACCCACCGCCCCCTGCGTCCAGGTCAGCGCGCGGGGCGGTCCTCGGACCCGCGCCGGCAGACCACCTTCTTCCACGCCTCCGCGAGGTTGAAGCCCGGACTCTGGGAGGGGGTGTGGCACCCGCGGCACGAGGGCTCCACGGCCTTGCGGGTGCGCCCGATGCGGAGCGCCGGGTGGAGGCTGCCGGGGCCGTGGCAGCTCTCGCACTGGACGCCCCTCAGGTCGAGGCCCGACCCGAATCCTCCGGCGACGCCGAACCCCGTGACGTGGCACTCCAGGCACTCGGCCCGGTTTCGGTCCCGCTCCGACAGGGTCTCGTACGCGCGGGCGTGGCCGGTGCCCCGCCACTGCTCGGCCTGGGCCGGGTGGCACGCGGCGCAGGCCGGCTGGGAGGCGAACACGGGCTTGCTGTCGCGCAGGTTGACCGTCAGCTCCTCCTCCGAGACATACCGCTCGGGGTGCTGCAACCGCACCATCCCCGCGTAGGCGTAATAGCCGTCCACGAGGCGGCGGACCCCGGGGTCGTCCGGGTCGTCGGGGTGCATGGGGACAAAGGTGTTGCGGAACTCGGGAGCTCCCTTCCCGCCCCAGCTCACCCGCAGGGATCCCAGATACTTGCCGAGCTGGGTGGTGTTGGCCACCAGGGCCTCGCCGATTCGCCACGGGAGCTTGAGCTTGTCCTCCGGGTCGCCGGCCACGTACACGTCGACCTCGGGAATGTTCTTGGCCATGACGCGGAACCGCTTCGGTTCGGCAGAGGAGAGCACCACCACGAAGTCGCAGCCCTGGGCCCGCAGTTCCTCGGCATACCGCTTCACGGTGGTGTAGAGGGCGTCGATCCGGATCCCCTGGCGCAGGGGCTCCAGACCCTCGATGGGCGCGCCGGAGTCGAGCACCCCGAGGAGCCCCACGGTGCGCCCGCCCACCTTTGCGACGGCGTACGGCGCAAAGAGCGGCTCCCCGGTCGCCCGGTCCAGGAGGTTGGCGCACAGAAAGGGAAAGTCCGCCACCCGCTCCAGGGCCCGCAGCGCGTCCATGCCCGCGGCGAAGTCGTAGGGCCCCAGGGCCAGGGCCGCCACCCCGATGGCGTTGTAGGCCTCCACGATGACCCGGGCCTTGTACCGGAGCTGCTCGGCCTCCACCTCCCGCAGCAGGCGCCGGTAGAAGAACAGGTTTCCCCCGTCCACCACCAGGGGCCGACCCCCGGCGGAACGAAGCTCGTTGACGTGGTGCGCCTTCTTGGCCAGACCGCCAAGCGGGTTCTGGGCTCAGCCGCAGATGCCCACCGTACCGCGCACATCCGAGGTGTAGATGAGGTGGAGCTCTTCGGGCACTGTCCCGGCGGTGCCCGCTCCGGAGAGGATTCCCAGGATCACCGCCGCCCACAGCAAGCTACGCATGGCCGCCCCTTGGCCCCTTCCGTCCGCCGCAGCGGCCCCAGGGGCTTGGAAGAAGTACCGGCGGCCCAAACCGCCAGCCGCCGCGCCCCCCACGGGGGACGCCCCAACCGGGAGGATACCAGGGTTGGCTCCCGCTTCGCACCCCAAACCCGCTCCCGTGCCCTGTTTTGCGAGGAATGGCGCGGCTTTGGCTCGCTTGACACCCCGCCGGCTATCGTCTACGGTACGGTGGCTCGTGCGCCGGCTCGCCCGGCGTGCTCCCGTGGCCCCCATCCCCTCGCCCGGATCCGCCCATGAGCCTCCTCATCCTGGCCTCCGGCTCTCCCCGCCGCCGGGAGCTCCTCGGCGCCTTGGGGATCCCCTTCGAGGTGCGCAAGAGCCGCGCCGACGAGACCCTTTCTCCCAGCCTGACCCTCTCCGACGCCCTCCAGGACGTGGCCCGGCGCAAGGCCCGGGACGTGGCGGATGCCGCCCCGGCCGAGGCCTGGGTCCTCGCGGCGGACACGGAGGTCGTGCTGGGGGGGCGGGTGCTCGGCAAGCCCCGGGACCGGAGCGAGGCCGAGGGATTCCTCCGGGCCCTGTCGGGGGCGAGGCATCGGGTGGTTACGGCGGTGGCCTTTCGGGGGCCGGGGGTGGACCGCTGCCTCTGTGTCGCCACGCAGGTGCGCTTTCGCCGGTTGGGCGAGCCCGAGATCGCCTGGTACGCCTCTCTCGCCGAGCCCTACGACAAGGCGGGGGGCTACGCGATCCAGGGGCAGGGGGCCTTTTTGGTAGCGGAAATCCGGGGCTCCTACACCAACGTGGTGGGGCTGCCCATGGCGGAGACCGCGGACCTCCTGGCCGAGGCGGGCCTGGCGCCCTGGAGCGTCTCCCCCCCAAGGACCCGTTCCCATGACCCCGAGTGACGCCCTGGGCGCCGCGGGCCGGCGCTACCGCGAGGTGCGCGCCGCCGTAGAGCGGGCCGCCGCCGCCGCCGGGAGAGACCCCGCCTCGGTGCGCCTCCTGGCCGTCACCAAGACGGTTTCCCCGGAAGGGGTGCGCGAGGCCTACGCCGCGGGGGCCCGGCTCTTCGGGGAGAACTACGTGCAGGAAGCCCAGGGCAAGGTCGATGCCCTCCCCCGGGACGCCGCGTGGCACATGATCGGGCATCTCCAGTCCAACAAGGCCCGGCGCGCCGCCGAGCTCTTCGCCTGCATCCAGTCCCTGGACCGCCCGTCGCTGGCCGACGCCCTGGAGAAGGCCGCTCGGGCGCGCGGCCAGCGCCTCGACGTGCTCTTGCAGGTGAACACCGGGGACGAGGAGACCAAGTCGGGGACGACGGCGGACGGCGCCGTGGAGCTGGCCCGCAGTGCGGCCCGGTGGCCCAGCCTGCGGGTGCGCGGCCTCATGGCCCTGCCGCCCTACTGCGACGACCCGGAGGAGGTGCGCCCCCACTTTCGGGCCCTGCGGGAGCTGGCGCAGCGCATCGCCGTCCTTTGCCTGCCCGGGGTGGAGATGGCCGAGCTGAGCATGGGGATGAGCCACGACTTTCGCGTGGCCGTGGAGGAGGGAGCTACCCTGGTGCGGGTGGGCACAGCCATCTTCGGGGCGCGACCGGCGCCCGGGAGCCGCGGGAGCGGCGAGGAGGCGAGATGACGAAGCTGCCGCGCGTGGCCCTGGTGGGCCTGGGCAACATGGGAGAGGCCCTGCTCAAGGGCCTCCTGGAGCGGGGGCTCCTGTCCCCGGGGCAGGTGTCCGGAGCCGAGCCCGTGCCGACGCGCAGGGAAGACGTGGCCCTGCGCTACGGCATCGCGGCCCACGAGGGCGCCGCCGACGCCTGCCGGGGGGCGGGCGCCGTGGTGCTGGCGGTGAAGCCGCAGGACGCGGACTCCGTGCTCGGAGCCATTGCTCCCGCCCTGGCACCGGGGGCGGTGGTGGTGAGCGTGTGCGCGGGGGTGACCCTGGCCCGGTTGGGGCGGCGGCTTCCCCCCGGCACCGCGGTGGTGCGGGCCATGCCCAACACGCCGGCCCTCGTGGGGTGCGCCGCGAGCGCGTACTGCGCCAACGAGCACGCGGGACCGGCGGAGCGCGAGATCGCCCGGCGGCTCCTCGGGGCCGTTGGGGAGACCTACCCCCTGGCATCGGAGGGGCTCCTGGACGCGGTCACGGGACTGAGCGGGAGCGGCCCCGCCTACGCCTTCGCCTTCCTCGAGGCCCTGGCCGACGGGGGCGTCCTCATGGGGCTTCCCCGCCCGCTCGCCCGGGACCTGGCGTGCCAGACCCTGCTGGGAGCGGCCCAGCTGGCCAAGGCCTCCGGGGAGCACCCCGCCGAGCTCAAGGACCGGGTGGCCTCCCCGGGGGGGACGACCATCGCCGGGCTCCGGGAGCTGGAGCTCGCCGGCTTCCGCGGGGCCGTGGTGGAGGCGGTGCGCGCCGCCGCGCTCCGCTCCCGGGAGCTGGGCCTCCCGGAGGGAGGCTGAGACATGTTCGTGATCGCGAATTTCCTGCGGGCCGCCGCCACCGTACTCGACCTGGTTCTGGTGGTCTACCTTTGGCTCGTCATCGCCCGGGCCGTGCTCTCCTGGGTGAACCCCGACCCCTACAACCCCATCGTGCGGTTCCTGTACCGGGCCACGGACCCGGTGACCCACTGGGTGCGCCGGCGCGTGCCCCTGAGCTTCGGGGGCCTCGACTTCTCTCCCATGCTGGTGATCCTGGCCATCTACTTCCTGCGGTCCTTCCTCGTGGCGAGTCTCTTCGACCTGGCCCGCCGCCTGGGCCCCTGACCCCCGACCCCGGGAGGCCCCCATGCGCATCACCCCCCTCGACGTGCACGAGCAGACCTTCCGCGTGGCCTTCCGGGGCTTCGACCCGGGGGAGGTGGACGCCTTCCTCCAGCGCGTGGCCGACGAACTCGAACGCCTGATCGAGGAGCGCGACGCCGCCCGGGCCGAGCTGGCGCAGGAGAAGGACGCCCGCCGCAACCTGGAGGGAACCCTGGCGGCCGCCCGGGACCTCCAGGCGGGCCTCCTGGAGCAGACCCGGGCCGAGGCCGAGGCCGTGCGGCACCAAGCCCAGCTCCAGGCCGACCGCATCCTGGCGGGAGCCAACGAAGAGCTCGTGCGCGTGCGGCGCGAGATCCTGGAGGCCCGGGAGCGCCGGGGGCTGTGGCTCGCCGAACTGGGGGCCCTGGCCGACACCCTGATCCGGTGGGTCGAGGACAAGTCGGCCCAGCCCTCGGGGGCCCCGGACCTCATCTCCCGTCCGGGAGCGCCCACAAGGCCTGACGCACCGCAGGAACCCCAGGGAACACCAGCTCTTGGAGGCTCCCCCGGGGGGAGCACCGAGGAAGGGACGCTCGTAGGGGATGCCAGCTAGGAGCGGGGCCGCGGCCGAGCTGGAGGTGTGGGTGCAGCCCCGCGCCTCCCGAGACGCAGTGGCCGGGCTCCAGGGCGGAGCCGTCAAGGTGCGCCTGACCGCCCCGCCGGTCGACGGCGAAGCCAACGATGCCCTGGTGCGGTTCCTCGCCAAGCAGCTGGGGGTCGCCCGCAGCGCCGTGACCCTGGTGCGCGGCCACGCCTCCCGCCGCAAGATCCTGTGCATCGAGGGCCTGACCTTGGAGGAGGTGACGAAGAGGCTTTACCCCTCACCCCCCTCCTTGTAGCCGCAGCCGCGCTTGGGGCAGCGCACGGCGGGGCCTGCGCGGGTTTCCTTTTCCACCAGGAAGGGATGGCCGCAGGCGGGGCAGGGGCGGGGCACGGGGCGGTCCCACAGGGCGTTTTCGCAGTCGGGGTAGCGGTTGCAGGCGAAGAAGGTCTTGCCCCGCTTGCTGCGCTTCTCCACCAGTTCGCCGGTGCATCCCGGGCGGGGGCAGCGAACCCCCGTGGTGACGGGCCGGGTGAAACGGCACTCGGGGTAGCGACTGCACGCCACGAACCGCCCGAACTTCCCGGTGCGCAGCACGAGCTCGGCCCGGCACTCGGGGCAGGCCTCCCCCGTCTTCTCCCCGCCGCGCACCGCCACGCCTCCGTCGGTGCGGCGCTCGAACTCCTTGGTGTTACGGCACTCGGGGTATCCGGAGCAGGCCAGGAAGAAGCCGTTGCGCCCCCAGCGGATGACCATGGGCTTGCCGCAGCGCTCGCAGGCCACGTCGGTGGGCTCTTCCCGGGCCTTGACGTTCTCCATCTCCTGGGCGGCCTTCTCCAGGGTCTCGGAGAACGGGCCGTAGAAGCCCCGCAAGAGGTCCTGCCACTGGCGTGTCCCCTCCTCCACGTGGTCGAGCTCGGCCTCCATCTCCGCCGTGAAGCCCACGTCGAGCACCCGGGGGAAGTTGCGCACGAGCAGATCGGTGACCAGCACCCCGAGATCCGTTGGAACGAAGCGCCGCTCGGCCATCTTCACGTAGTCCTTCTCCCGCAAGGTGGAGAGGATCTGCGCGTAGGTCGACGGCCTGCCGATGCCCTGTTCTTCGAGCTCCTTGACCAGGGTGGACTCGGTGAACCGGGGCGGTGGCTGGGTGAAGTGCTGGCCGTGGGTCAGGTCCACCAGGCGCAGGACCTCCCCCTCCGCCAGGTCCGGCAGCTGGCGGCCTTCTTCGTCCTCGTCGGGGGCGCCGCCCTGGGCGTCGTCCACGCCCTCCACGTACACCGCCGTGAAGCCCTTGAACCGCAGGATCGACCCGGTGGCCCGGAAGAGATAGGGGCCGGCCGCCACGTCGAAGGTGGTCTGGTCGTACTGCGCGGGCTTCATCTGGCACGCCACGAACCGTTCCCACACCAGCTTGTAGAGTCGGTACTGGTCGGGCTCCAGGAAGGGCCGCACCCGCTCGGGCTCGTGGTCCATGGAGGTGGGGCGGATGGCCTCGTGGGCGTCCTGGGCGCCCTTCTTCGCCCGGTACACCACGGGCTTCTCGGGCACGAAGGAGGGTCCGTACACCCGGGCCACGTGCTCGCGGCACGCGGCCACCGCGTCGTCGGAGAGGCGCGTGGAGTCGGTGCGCATGTAGGTGATGAGCCCCACCGGCTGGCCCTCCACGTCCACGCCTTCGTAGAGGCGCTGGGCCACCGACATGGTCTTCTTGGCCGAGAAGCGCAGCTTGCGGAAGGCATCGCGCTGGAGGGTCGAGGTAATGAAGGGGGGCGCCGGGTTGCGGCGCTTTTCCTTCTTCTCCACCTTGGCGAGCCGAAACGCCTGCTCCCGGGCCTGCGCCAGGGCTTCCTCGGCCATGGCCCGGTTGCCGAGCCTGGCGGGTTTGCCCTCCACCTTGCGCAGCCGGGCCGTGAAGGCCGGATCCTTCGAGCCCCGGAGCACCGCGTCGACGGTCCAGTACTCCTCGGGCGTAAAGGCCTGCACCTGCCGCTCCCGGTCCACGACCAGGCGCAAGGCGACGGACTGTACCCGGCCGGCGGAGAGCCCGCGGCGCACCTTGTCCCATAGGATCGGGCTGATCCGGTACCCCACGAGCCGGTCCAGGATGCGGCGGGCCTGCTGGGCGTTGTAGCGGTTGGCGTCGATGGGCCGGGGGTGGGCCAGGGCCTGCTGCACGCCCTTCTTGGTGATCTCGTTGATGAGCACCCGGTAGATGGGCTTCTGCCCGCCCCGGGGCCGGATCTCCTCGGCGATGTGCCAGGCGATGGCCTCCCCCTCCCGGTCCGGGTCGGGGGCCAGGTAGACCACGTCGGCCGCCTGGGCCGCCTTCTTGAGCTGGGCGAGGACCTTGCCCTTTCCCCGGATGACCCCGTAGCGGGGCTCGAACCCCCGGTCCACGTCGACCCCGAGCTCGCTCTTGGGAAGGTCTTTCACGTGGCCCACGCTGGCCTCGACCTGGAAGTCCTTCCCCAGGTACCCCTTGAGGGTGCGGGCCTTGGCGGGGCTCTCGACGATCAGCAGCGATTTTGGCATTGGCCTGTCATTCCCGAGGCGCGGTCTTCACCGCGCCGGTCCTTGTCCGTCCGTGTCCGTCCGTGTCCGTCCGTGCCAGTCCACGCGCTCGTTCAGTGGTACACGCCGTCCAGGTTCCCCGCCAGCACCAGGGCGCTCACCCGCTCGTCCGAACCCGGCGCCGCGCGCAGGAGCAGCGCCACGAGCACCCGCACCTCTTCGGCCCCGAGCTCGGGCTCCTCGAGGGTGAGTGCCTTGGCGTACACCGCTTCGCGCATGGCCTCGTCGATGATGCCCCCCTGCTCCAGGCGCAGGAGCAATCCCCGGGCCGCCGCCGAGAGCTTGCGGGCCTCGTCGGCGGTGGGCGTGCGCAGCGCGGCTCCCGGGGCCCGCGCCGGGAGCATGGGGGTCCCGGTGCGGCGCAACCGCTCCATCCAGGAGAACGCCCGCTCCACGTCGTCCTCCACAAACCCCGCGTCGAGGAGCTCGTCGCGCAGGTCCCAGGGATCTTCCACCGCCGAACCGTCCGGCCCGTAGCGCCGGGCGATGTAGGCCACCACTTCGAACATCCTGCCCTTCATGGACTCTCCGATCCGCTGCGAGCCCGGGAGTACCGCTTCCCGGGCCATTCTTCGGCAAACCCCCCGAGAACCAGCTCCATCAGCGCCGCCCCCGCCCGGGCCGCCCCCATGTCCGCCCGCGCCGCCACCTCGTCGATGTGGAGGGGAACGGCCTCCAGGGCCTCCCACACGCTGCGGTGGGCCGCCGGCGGCTCGGGGGGCCCGTCCCGCGGCGGCCGGAGTGCCGAGGCCGGAGAAGGCCCCCCGGCAAGAGGGGGCAGCTCGGCCAGCACGTCCTCGGCCCGCTCCACCAGCTTGGCCCCCGCCCGCAGGAGGCCGTGGGCGCCCCGGGCGTTGTAGGACCCCGGGAGGCCGGGCACGGCGAAGACCTCCCGCCCCTGCTCCAGGGCGCAGGTGGCGGTGATGAGGGAGCCGCTGCGCTCGGCGGCCTCCACCACCACGACGCCCAGGCTCAGCCCGCTGATGATGCGGTTGCGCCGCGGGAAGTGGTGGGCGCGGGGTTCGCTCCCCAGGGGAAGCTCGCTCACCCAGGCCCCGGCTCCCCGCACCGCCCGGGCCAGGGCCTCGTTCCACCCGGGGTAGATCACGTCGAGCCCGGCCCCGAAGACGGCGGCGGTGCGCCCCCCCGCATCGAGGGCCCCCTGGTGAGCCGCCGCGTCGATCCCCCGGGCGAGCCCGCTCACCACGGTGATTCCGGCCCCGGCCAGGTCCCGGGCCAGGGCCCGGGCGAAGCGCACTCCGTAGGTGCTGGCCCTGCGGCTCCCCACCACGGCCACCGCCCGCTCGTCGCCGGTCTCCAGGGAGCCTGCCAGGTAGAGCACCGGGGGGGGGTCCGGGATCTCGGCCAGGAGCCGCGGATAGCCCGCCCCCCCGTACACCGCCAGGGTGAACCCGCCCTCGGCCGCCCGCCGCACCTCCTCCTCCCAGCGGCTGCGGGCCCTCCGGGCTTCCTCCAGGGCTCCCACCAGGAGCCCGGTCGCGCCGCACCGAGCCTCGAGCTCCGCCCGCCCGGCGGCCAGGACCGCGCCGGCGCCACCGAAGGCGTCCACCAGGGCCCGGAAGCCCCGATCCCCCACCCCCCGGGCGCCCCGAAGCACCAGGGCATCCACGACCCCACGTCGGTCCACGCGCTCCTTCCTTCCCCGCAGGCGGCCCCGGGGGGCAACGGCCCGTTACCTTAGTCCCTGCGCCCCCGGGATTTCAAGGCGCCGGAGCGGTCAAGATCCACCGCCCCCCTCACGCTACAGGAGATTCACCGGGTCCACATCCGCCTGGACGCGCACCTCCGGGGCGGGCGGATCGGCGTCCCGGCGGTCCAGGAGCCGGCGCAGCAGCCGCTGGAGGGGAGCGGCCTCCGGTCCCGGCCCCTTCAGGAGCACCTGGAACCGCCACCGTCCTCGCAGCCGCTCCAGGGGTGCGGGCGCCGGCCCCAGCACCTCGACGCCCGTGCCGGCCAGGGCCCGCGCCCTCCCGGCCTGGACCTCCGCCTCCGTGCGCGCCGCTGCCGCCTCGGGCCCGGAGATCCGCAGGAGCGCCAGGCGCCGAAACGGCGGGAAACCCGCCTCCCGCCGCACCCGGAGCTCGGCCCGGGCAAAGGCCTCGTAGTCGCCGGCCACCGCCGCCGCAAGCACCTCGTGGTGCGGGTTTCGGGTCTGGAAGAAGACCCGGCCGGCCAGGACCTCGCGTCCGGCCCGCCCCGCCACCTGCATCAGGGTCTGGAAGGTGCGCTCCCCCGCCCGGAAGTCCGGGAAGTGCAGCGAGAGGTCCGCGTCCACCACCCCCACCACCGTGAGCCGGGGAAAGTGGTGCCCCTTGGCCACCATCTGGGTACCCACCAGCACGTCGGCCTCCCCCCGGGAAAAGGCCCCCAGCACCGCCGTGCCCCGCCCCTGCCGCACGGTATCGCGGTCCAGGCGCACCACCCGGGCGCCGGGCCACGCTGCGAGCGCTTCCTCCAGGAGGCGCTGGGTGCCGGCGCCGGCAGCCGCCAGCTCCCCCTTCCCGCAGGCGGGGCACGCCGGGGGCGGCACCCGCTGGCCGCCGCAATAGTGGCAGAGCAGCGCCGGCGCACCGGTATGCCGGTGCAGGGTCAGCGCAATGGAGCAGCGGCGGCAGCCCAGCGCTTCGCCGCACCCCCGGCACACCAGGGCCGGACTAAAGCCCCGGCGGTTGAGGAAGAGCAGGGCCTGCTCTCCTCGCTCCACCGCCCCGGCCACCGCCAGGCGCAGGGGCTCGGAGAGGAGGACCCGAGCCCGGCGGCGGCTCTCCTCCTGGCGCAGATCCACCACCTCCACCTGGAGGGCGGTCGAGGCCAGCACCCTGCGGGGAAGCACCGCCCGGGCGTAGCGACCCGTGTCGGCGGCGTGAAAGGTCTCCACGTCTGGGGTCGCCGACCCCAGGAGCGCCACGGCGCCGCAGGCCCTCGCCCGCACGAGGGCCGCGTGCTTGGCGTGGTAGCGCAGGCCCTCTTCCTGCTTGTACGAGGGCTCGTGCTCCTCGTCCACTACCACGAGCCCCAGGCGCCGGACCGGGGCAAAGACCGCGGATCGGGCGCCCACCGCGACCCGGATCTCCCCGCTGTGCACCCGCAGCCACTGGAGACGCCGTTCCCTCTCGCCGAGCGCGCTGTGGAACAGGGCCACCGCGTCCCCGAAGGCGGCGCAGAACCGCCCCACGATCTGGGGCGTGAGCGCGATCTCGGGCACCAGCACGATCGCGCCCCGATCCCTCTCCAGGGCCTGTTCCACCGCGCGAATGTACACCTCGGTCTTCCCGCTGCCCGTCACCCCCTGCAAGAGGATCGGGGCAAACGCCCCCGCGTCGAGCCCCCGGCTGACCTCCTGGAGGGCCGAGACCTGCTCCCCGGAGAGCTCCTCCACCCCCCCCTGGCCGGAGAGCGCGAAGCACGAGGGGGCCGCGGGCAGGGCGGCAGCCCGTGCTCGCGAAACCCAGCCGCGGGCCACCGCCCTGGCCAGGGCCTCTCGGCTGACCCCCCGAGCCCGCAGGATGGCCGCCGGCTGGGGCCCATCCTGCAGCCCCTCCAGCACCTGGGCCTGGCGCGGAGACCGCGAGGCCACGGTGCCGGGTGCGGGAGCGCCCGGCGCGAGCGAGAACCACTCTTCCCCCGGGGGCGCCGGCGGAGCGCCCACCCGCCAGGAGCGCGTCGCCTCTCCCCGGCCGAGGAGCCGCGTCAAGGCCGCCTGCTCAGCGGGGCGGATCCCTCGGGCGGGGATCTCCCCCCGGGAGCGCAGCCGGTCCAGAAGGCGCTGCTCTCCCGGCTCCCGAGATTCCCCGCCGCCGGCCGGGCCGGCAGCGGCGTAGACCACCTCGGCCGAGGCCCGCACCGAGGGGGGGACCAGCGCCGCCAGCGCCTCGCCCGGAAAGTGGTGGTAGTAGGAGGCGAGCCACAGCCCGAGCTCCAGGAGGTCGGGGGGCAGGCACGGCTCGGGATCCAGGACCTCCAGGAGGTCCTTCAGGCGCAGCGACGCCGGCGCCTCCTCGATGGCCGTGACGAACCCGGAGGTGGCGGTGCGGCCGAAGGGGACCGAACACCGAACCCCGGGCGCCACCGCCCCGCGCAGGTGCTCGGGGATGCGGTAGTGGAAGGTTCGAGATAAGGGGCGAAGGACGGCGACGCGGGCGCACAGTGCCATGGGTACGGGCGCGAGGGTGCTCGGGGTCAGGGACGGCCCCCCTCGAAGGCCCGCCGCCAGTCCGGCAAGGTCGTCGGGCCGCCCCCCGGCTCGGACCGGCGCGCGGCCCAGGCGGGCGCCGTCGGGGATTCCCGCGGCGGCCCCACCACCTCGATGCGGCCCGAGCCCGGGAGGTCGAACCACCCGGGCCAGCCCCGGGGCCCGGGCTCGCCCAGGCGCACCTCTTCCCCGCCGGAGAACCGCACAGCCAGGGGCCAAAGGGGAACTCGGGCGAAGTGGACCTGGGCGAGGGCCGACTCCCCCTCCCCCTTTGCCCCCAGGGTCAGGGCAACCCCGTCCTGGGACCGGGCGCTTCGCGCGTACCCCGAGCGGCGCAGGTCGACCCCCGCCATCTCCAGGCTCGCCCCCAGACCCTGGGCGGGACCGGGCATGAAGAGATCCAGCGCGCGCCAGAGGGCGGCCAGGGGGCCCGGCGCCGGCAGCCCGGGGCCGGCGTCCAGGTGCACCTCGCGGCCGCCCAGGAGCAGCGCGTGCCGACCGGGTCCCGCCGCGTAGAGGCTCCCTTCCTGCTCGCCCCAGCGCACGGGCAGCTCCACCGGCCCCACCGTGGTCCCCCGCGCCTGGACCCACCGCTCGAGCACCTTGCCCGAGGGGACCACGTAGGCGAGCGCGGCCGGAGCCGCGACGAGCATGGCGGCGAAGATCCACCGGGCGGCGGTCCGGGGGCAGGCAAGGCGGGCCGCGGGGGGGCAGCGCAGAAGTGTCACGCCGGAATCGTCCGGGCAGGGTGGACGGCGGCCCGGAGCCTCTTGGGCCGGTCCGGCCCGCGCGGGCACAGGGGGACGAAATGGAGGCGGCTCAGGAGCCCGTCCTCTCCCGCAGCTCCGCCTCGGACTTGCAGTCGATGCACTGGGTGGTCACCGGCCGGGCCTCCAGGCGCTTCTCGCCGATCTCCTCGCCGCAGCTCTCGCAGATGCCGTAGGTGCCTTCCTCCAGGCGCTGCATTGCCTCCTGGATCTTCTGGATGAGCTTGCGCTCCCGGTCCCGGATGCGCAGGAGGAAGTTCAGGTCCGACTCGGCGGTGGCCCGGTCAGTGGGGTCGGCGTAGGTATCCTCTCCTTCGCTGAGGTTGCTCATGGTGCTGTGGGCTTCCCCCACGAGCTCGTCGAGCCGGGACTGGAGCAGCGCCCGGAAGAATTCAACGCGGTCAGGTTCCATGGTCCATCCTCGCTGGCTCGGTTCCGGCCCGGGGGCGGGAACGCACTGGGCTCGTTTGCGCGGTTGTGCTACCCTCTATCGGCGAAAGGGACATGGATTATAACCATAACCGCCTGGTGCCAGGAACCTTTTTTGACCCCATGAGACGACTCGCGCTCCTCGCCGCCCTCCTGGCCGCCTGGCCGGCCACGGCCCGGTCTTCCGGTCCCCATCCGGAAGTGCTGGACGCCCGATCCGTGGCCATGGGGGGGGCTCTGCGCTCTCTCGCCGGGCCCCTGGAGGCCCCCCGCCTGAATCCGGCCGCCGTGGGCACGGCCCGGGGGTTCTTCGCGGGAGCCACCTATGCGACTCGCCACAACAGCTCCTTTGACGCCTTCTCCCTGACCGTGGTGGACAACGTCACCTCCCCCATGGGGGGGGCCCTCCAGTACCTGCGGCTGCGCGGGCCCCACGACCGGGAAGACGTGAGCCTGAGCCTCGCGGCGGGAAAACGGGGGCAGTGGTGGGGATTCACGGCCCGCTACGTCCACGGCCGCGGGGACAAGAATGCCCAGTGGGAGGACGTCTTCACGGGCGACCTGGGCGTGCTCTTCGAGCGGCCCGGAGGGCTTCGCCTGGCCGTCGTCGGGCAGGACCTCCTCGACACCTCCCTGGATTTCCTGGAGCGGCGGATCTCCCTGGGAGCGTCCCAGAGCGGTCTGTGGGGCTGGACGCTGGCCGCCGACGCGGTGCGCACCCTCGAGCGGGAGTTCTCCCGGGGGGTCGACCTGCACCTGGGCGCCGAGTATGCCCCGGAAGAGAAACCCTGGCGCCTGCGCCTGGGTCAGATGTGGCGCAGCGATACGGGCAAGGACTACGCCTCGGCCGGGATCGGCTGGGCCTGGCCCGGCCTCACGGTGGGGTACGGCATCCAGAAGGCCCGCCAGGAGGCCGGCGGCATCCTCCACGCATTCAGCGCAGAGGGGACTTTCTGACGAGAATCCGTCGTCGGTCTTCCGTCGTCAGTGGTCCGTGTTCCAGGTGGGCCCCCGTACCCTCTGCCCCATGCCCTATGCCCCCCCCCCCGTTCGTACGTCCCGCTCTTTCCGCCCTCCTTGCGCAGCAGGCGCACGTCGCCGATGACCATGCCCTTGTCCACGGCCTTGCACATGTCGTAGACCGTGAGGGCCGCCACGGCGAC
>JBFLZB010000071.1 GCA_040756475.1 Thermodesulfobacteriota bacterium | reverse complement strand
GTTGCGGCGGGGCAAGCCCCGCCCTACCCGCTACCCTTTCCCCTTCACAGCCCCCGCGCCTGGAGCGCCGGCCGGGGGTCGGTGTGGTTTCGGCTCACGTCCATGGCCTCGGCGGGCTCCCCCAGGGCCAGGGCCAGGAGCTGGGTGAAGTAGAGCACCGGCAGACCCTTGAACCCCTGCTCACCCTTGGCCATCTCGCCCTGGCGCTCTTCGATGTTGAACTGGCAGAGCGGACAAGCGGTTACCAGCATCTCGGCGCCGCGGGCCCTGGCCGAGTCGATGATCTCGCGCGAGCACCGGGTGGCCATGGCGTCGGAGTGCACCACCTGGAAGGCGCCGCAGCACTCGGCCTTCATGGGGTAGTCCACGGGCTCGGCTCCGAGCGCTCGCAGGAGGTCCTCGAAGATCGAGGGGTTGTCCGGGTCGTCCATGGCCATCTCGGCCTTGGGCCGCAGGAGCAGGCACCCGTAAAACGGCGCTACCTTGAGACCGGCCAGGGGTTTTTCCACCTTGGCAGCCAAATTCTCGAAGCCGACCTCGTCGCGCAACACTTCCAGGTAGTGGATGACGTCCAGGTCGCCCCCGTAGGGCTCCTCGATGAAGTCCGTCACCTTGGCGCGGCGCTCGGGGTTGGTCTTCATCACGTGGTTGGTGCGTTTCAAGACGTTGTGGCACACGGCGCACAGGGTGACGAGCTTCTCCCCGGCCTTCCGGCCCCGGGCCAGCACCCGGGTGGGGGAGGCGAGCGCCATGTCGTAGTCTTCCGCCAGGGGGAACGTCGCCCCACAGCACGTCCAGTAGGGCATCTCCTCGAGGGTAAAGCCGAGCTTCTCGCCCGCCCTCTTTCCCGCCTCGTCCAGGCTCTTGCCCTTCGTGTAGAGGGTGCAGCCGGGGAAGTACTGGTAGTTCATGGGAACCTCTGCGTGTTGCGCGTTGCGGGTTGGGGGTTGCGGGTTGATCTGTATCCATTCTCCAACGCGCAACAAACAACGAGCAACGCGCCAATATCTAACTCAACGACAAGAACTTCCGATACCCGCTGATGAACGCGATCTGGGGCGCCTTTTCAAGGTACTCCTTGGGAAACTTGCGGATCTCGATCTCGTTCTTTCCCTTGCGGAGCTGGAGCATCCGAATCGCCTCCATGATCCGCGCGAGATCCACCCCCTTGGGGCACACGCTCATGCACTGGAGGCAGGAGGCGCAAATCCACGGGGTGTTGGCGGCGAAGACCTTCTCGTCCATCCCGAGCTGTAGATAGCGGATCACCTGGTTGGGGAGCATGTCCATCTCGGGCGTAGCCGGGCACGCGGCGGAGCACTTGCCGCACTGGTAGCACCGGTACACGCTCTGGCAGGAGATCTCCTCCACCTTCTTGATCCGGTCGTTCCGAACCTTGTCCCCGTCGAGCTTCACGCGCATGTCGGTTCCCTTTTCCGGACGAAAAACCCATTTGACAGGATAACAGGGTGGGCAGGATGGAAGGCGCCAATTATACAACCACAGGATGATACAACCACAAAGACACGAAGACACCAAGAACTTCCAGTGCGCCAAAGGCGTCTCGTCTATTTACTTTCCAAGCCCACCCTCTGCGCCGTGATCCTCTTTGTGTCTTCGTGTCTTCGTGGTTAACGCGCCCCAAACCGAACAACGATTTCCATCCACCCCATCCTGCACATCCTGTCATCCTGTCCAAAACCCCGGCGTCCTCCGCCTACCCCGCCTTGGCGTATTTCTTCCGCCCTTCCGCGTACACGTCGCCGCCACGGCAGTCGATGAGGACCGTGGCGGGGAAGTCCACGACCTGGAGCCGCCGGATCGCCTCGGGGCCCAGGTCCTCGTAGGCCACGAGATCCGAGGCCACGATCCGCTGGGCGATGAGCGCGGCGGCGCCGCCCGTGGCGCCGAAGTACACCGCCTTGTGCTGCTTCATGGCCTCGACGACCTCGACGGAGCGCTTGCCCTTGCCGATCATGCCCTTGAGGCCGAGGCCAATGAGGACCGGGCTGTAGGGATCCATGCGGTACGAGGTCGTCGGCCCCGCAGAGCCGATGGGACGGCCGGGCGGCGCGGGGGTGGGACCGACGAAGTAGATCACCTGCCCCCGGAGGTCGAAGGGCAAAGGCTTCCCCTCCCGCACGAGCTCCACGAGCCGGGCGTGGGCCGCGTCGCGCGCCGTGTACACGGCTCCGGAGAGGAGCACCTGGTCGCCGGCGGAGAGCTTCTCCGCGTCGGCATCGGTCAGCGGAGTCGCGAGGCGGATCACAGCTCCACCTCCTTGTGTCGCGCCGAGTGGCACTGGATGTTCACGGCCACCGGGAGGCTCGCGATGTGGCAGGGGTGCACCTCCACGTGCACGTCGAGACTCGTGGTGGTACCCCCGAGGCCCGCCGGGCCGATCCCCAGCCGGTTCACGGCCGTGAGGAGCTCGTCCTCGAGCGCGGCGTAGTAGGGGTCGGGGTGACGCTGCCCCAGGGGCCGCAGGAGGGCGAGCTTCGATAGGTAGGCCGCCACCTCGAAGGTGCCCCCGATCCCGACGCCCACCACCGTGGGGGGGCAGGGGTTGGGGCCGGCCTGGCTCACCCGGTCGAGGACGAACCGTTTGACGCCTTCCACCCCGTCCGCCGGTCGGAGCATGGCGATGCCGCTCATGTTCTCGCTGCCCCCGCCCTTGGGGGCAAAGGTGAGCTTCACGTGCTCCCCGGGCACGAGTTTCACGTGGACGACCGCCGGCGTGTTGTCGCCCGTGTTCTTCCGGCGCAGGGGGTCGGCCACGATGGACTTTCGCAGGTACCCCTCCTGGTAGCCTCGGCGCACGCCGTCGTTCACCGCCTCGTAGAGGTCGCCCCCCGTAAGGTGCACGTCCTGCCCCAGCTCCACGAACACGACGGCGAAGCCGGTGTCCTGGCACAGGGGCAGCTTCTCCTCCCGGGCGATGCGGGCATTCTCCCGGAGCTGGTCGAGGATGTCGCGTCCGGTGGGGCTCTCCTCCGCCGCCTGGCAGCGGGCGAAGGCGTCGAGCACGTCCTGCCCCAGCTCGGTGTTGGCCTCCACCGCCATGCGGCGCAGGGCCTGGGAGATCTCTCGGACGTGGACTTCACGCATGGGACGCCCCAATGGGAGAAGCGCGGGGGGGAAGGCTGGCCGGATCGTACTCGCCGGCCCGAGACTTTAGCAAGAGTAAAAACCTACAGTCTAACTAAAAAAGAGGCGCCCCCGGGAACACCGGGCACCGTGCAACCCGTCGTTTGTTTTCCGCCCGCGCAGAGCCCTCTTCCGCCCCGGCTGCCGGCCCTCCCCTGCCCGCCTGCGCCCCGCCCGGGTTCTCTCCGGGGAAGGGGCGACGGCTGAACCAGTATAAAGGCGGTTGCCGGGGAGAGAAACCTTATAATTACTAATCTTTGCCATAAGAAATTTTGAAGCTGCACTCGCTTCGCAGAGCGGCCAGGAGCAGCTCCGTGAGGGGGCGCCTCGGGTGCCGGGTGCGCTCGTAGAGGCCCACGCGACGGCGGAGCTGGGGATCGCCCAGGGGGATCAGGGTGAACCGCTGGCGGGCCCGTTCCACCCGGGAAGCTCGAAAGGGCGCCACCGCCACCCCCAGGCCCTGCTCCACGAGGCTCAGCACCGCCTCCAGGGAGTCGAGCTCCATCACGTCCCGGGGGTGGATACCCCGGGCCATGAGGTGCCCCTCGATGAGCGCGCCGGTCCAGGCCGTCTTGTCGAAACGCACGTAGGGAAGCTGCTCGAAGAGGGCCCGGTCGTCTCCCGCCCCGGCGCTGCGCGGCCCCACTACGTAGAAGGGCTCTTCGTCGTAGGGGCGCCACGCGCATTGCGGGGGCAGGGCGTAGGGCGGCTCGCTGATCAGGGCTGCGTCGAGCTCCCCGCTCTCCACCCGGGGAGCCAGATGGTCCGAGATGCCAGACCGGATGCGGACCTGGAAGTCCTCGTGCTCCGCCTTCAGGCGGGCGAGCACCACGGGCACGGGGCCCGTAAGGGCGGTGGGAATGACCCCGAGCTCCAGCACCCCCCGCACCCCCCCGCCCGGGTCCAGCTCGCCCCGCAGGCCGTCGTAGAGGGCCAGGATCTCTTCGGCCCGCTCCAGGATCAGCCGCCCGGAAGGGTTGAGCTTCGTCCCCCGCCCGGTGCGGTCGAAGAGCTCGGCGCCGAGCTCCTCTTCGAGGGCCTTTACCTGGTGGCTCACCGCGGCCTGGGTAAGCCCGAGCTCCCCCGCGGCGGCCGAGAAGCTGCCCGTGCGCGCGATGACGATGAGGGTGCGCAGGGCGCGCAGGGACATGGGGCCGATCCTCCTGGGGCTCACCGGCGCAGGGAGGCGGGCTGCCAGCCTCCGGCGAGAAAAAAGGGCGGCCCGAACGGGCCGCCCTCAAAACTCCCTCGGGAGCGCGAGCGCCTACTTCTTGTGACAGTCGGCGCACTTGAGCTTGTTGGCGCCTTCGTCGAAGTGGCAGGACCGGCAGGCGCCCTTCTCCCGGCCGTGCATGGCGTCCTGGAGCTTGGAGACGCCGTCCTTGCCCTCCACGGTGTGGCAGGTGCTGCACTTGGGGTCGTCCAGGCCCTTGTGGTGGCACTGGTCGCACTTCATGTCCTTGTGCTTGGCGTGGTCGAAGGGTACGGGCTCCTTCTTCGCACCGGGGCTGCTCACGTTGATGACGCCGCCCGGCGCATCCTTGGCAACGGCGATGCCGAGGCCCACACCGGCGCAAAACAGGACAGCTGTGGCGATGATGATGACTTTCTTCATTGCTGTTCTACCTCCCTTTCTGTTGGTTTGCCCCACTCTGTTGGCGTTGTTTCTCTTTCCCACCCAAATCCATTGCTCCCTGGCCGGGACAGCGAGGCTGGTATACCATCGGCCCCCCACCAGGGTCAAGCTTTCACCCCGATTTCGAGCCCAATTTTCCCCGGCGGCGCTCCTGGAGCCTGCGGGCGAGCGCCGGGCCCCCGAGGGCCGGGATCCGACGCGCCAGCGCCGCGTTCCTCACGATCGAGCCAGGGCCTTTCGGCCGATGTCCGTCCGGTAGTGGGCTCCCGGCCACGAGACGGCACCCACGGCGGTGTAGGCCCGCTCGATCGCCTGGCCGATGTCGTTTCCCAGGGCCGTGACCCCCAGCACCCTGCCGCCGCTCGTCACGATCCGGCCGTTGGACCGCCGCGTGCCCGCGTGGAAGACCGCCGTGTCCGGCAGCCGGCTCGCCTTCTCGAGCCCCCGGATTTCGACTCCCTTGGGGTAGGCGCCGGGATACCCTTCGGAGGCCATGACCACGCACACCGCCGCCCGGGGGTCCCACTCGAGCGTGACGTGCTCGAGCCGCCCGTCGATGCAGGCCTCCAGCACGGGAAGCAGGTCCCCCTGCATCCGCATGACGATGGGCTGGCACTCGGGGTCGCCGAAGCGGCAGTTGAACTCCAGCACCTGGAGCTGCCCGTCTCGAACCATGAGTCCCCCGTAGAGGACCCCGACGTAGGGGGTGCCCTGGGCGGCCATTCCCTCCACCATGGGGCGCATCACGCTATCCACCGCGGCCTCGAAGAGCTCCGGGCTCAGGACCGGGGCCGGACTGTAGGCACCCATGCCGCCCGTGTTGGGTCCCTGATCCCCGTCGAAGACCGCCTTGTGGTCCTGGGTCGACGCCATGGGAAGCACGGTGGTCCCGTCGCAGAACGCGAGGAAGCTCGCCTCCTCGCCCTCCAGGAACTCCTCTACCACCACCGTCCGGCCGGCGTCGCCGAAGACGCCCTCCACCAGGATGGCCTCCACCCCCCGAAGGGCCTCCTCCACCGTGTGCGCGACGATGACGCCCTTGCCCGCGGCCAGTCCGTCGGCCTTCACCACCAGGGGCGCTCCCTTTTCCCGCACGTAGGCCCGCGCCGAGTCGGCGTCGGTGAACTCCCGGTAGTCCCCGGTCGGCACGCCGAACTCCCGCATCTTGGCCTTGGCGAAAGCCTTGGAGCCCTCCAGCCGCGCGGCCGCCGCACTCGGCCCGAAGACCCGGAGCCCCCGGGCCCGGAAGCGGTCCACGATCCCCGCCACCAGGGGGGCCTCGGGGCCCACCACGGTGAGGCCGATCTTCTCCGCTTCCGCAAACGCCAGGAGCCCCTCGACGTTTTCGGCCTCGATCCCCACGTTGTGGGCCAGCTCTTCGGTCCCCGCGTTGCCGGGGGCCGCATAGATGCGGGTCACCCGAGGGCTCTGGGCGAGCTTCCACACCAGGGCGTGCTCCCGGCCCCCGCCCCCCACGACGAGGACGTTCATGCGCCCCTCCCCCGGAGCCAGCCGCTGATGGCGGCATCGTACTGGGAGGTGCGGCCGAACGCCTTCACCGCGAGCTCGAAGCGCAGCTCGGGGCTCGTCTCACCCCCCAGGCGGTCGAGCTCGGTGAGGATGCGGGGGTAGTCCGAGGGGTCTACCACCACGGTCACGTACCCGTGGTTCTTGGCCGAAGCCCGGATCATGCAGGGCCCGCCGATGTCGATCTGCTCCACCGCCTCCTCCAGGCTGCACCCGGCCTGGGAGACGGTCTGCTCGAAGGGGTAGAGGTTGACCGCCACCAGGTCGATGGGCTCGATCCCGTGGGCCTTCATCTGGGCGGCGTGCTCGGGCACGTCGCGCAACCCCAGGATGCCGCCGTGGATCTTGGGGTGGAGGGTCTTGACCCGCCCGTCGAGCATCTCGGGAAAGCCCGTGTAGGAGCTCACCTCGACCACGGGGACCCCGGCCTCCCGCAAGAGGCGCGCCGTGCCTCCCGTGGAGAGGATCTCCACGTTTCGCTCGGCGAGGCCCCGGGCAAAGTCCACCACGCCCTCCTTGTCCGAAACGCTCACGATGGCCCTGCGCACCTTCGCCATTGATGCCTCCACAACGGGGGGGACGGCCGGCACGACGCCGCCCCGCGCCTATCGCACCGCGCTCGCCGCGGGGCTCAAGAGAAACTTGAGATCGTCGTCCAGGAAGCGCAGGCCGCCGCCCACGAAGTAGTCGGCCCGGCCCTTGTCGTCGATGAAGTCGTCGAAGCCCGCCGTGAGGAAGAGATTTCGCAGCAGGGTCCACCGCGCTGCGAGCTTGAGGTGCGGCGGGCCCTCGTCCCGAGCAAAGTCGAAGGCCTCGAAGGTGAGGCGCAGTCGATCCGCGAAGAGGTCCACGTCGGCCCCAACCCCCCCGGCAGACTCCAGGATGCCGCCCCGCACCGTGAGGAAAGAGAAACGCTTTCCCACCTGCGCCGAGAACTTGAGTTGGTCGCGGGTGACCGTCTCTTCCTCTCGCACCGTTCGCGTGCCGCCTTCGTCGGTGATGACGCGCTCGGTTACCTCGGTCTCCCGGTGGCCCCGGGGATCGTCGACCAGTCCCACGTAGTAGAAGCGATCCTGGCGGGGGCGGATCTCCAGGCCGAAGGTACTCTTGGTCTCTCCCAGCTTGCCCAGGTACTCCCCGGTGTAGCCCAGCTCGAACTGGAACCGGTTGGCGCCCGCCACGAAGTCCGTGATGCCCTCCAGCGTCTGATTCAGGTTGCTGTGGACGCTCTCTTCGTTGACGAGCTTCCCCAGGGTGCCCTCGCCCCGGTCGATCTTGTCGGTGATGCGGCGCAGGTTTCCCAGGCCCTCGGCGAGTTCGGCATAGGCCGCGTCGTCCGTGAGGAGCTTGCCCAGCGTCCCCTCCCCCCGCTCCAGGCGCCCGAGCACGCTGCGCACGTCTCCGAGGGTATCCTGCAGGTCCCGGTGGAGGGCGTCGTCGTGGATGAGACGGCCCAGGGTCCCCTCGGGGCTGTTGGCCGCCGCCACAAGGGAATCCACCGAAGTCAAGGTGTCGGCCAACCGGGCCGACGCATCGCGCAGGTTTTCCACACCGGCCCGCAAGGCGGCGCGATTCTCGGCCACCACAGCGCCCAGCTCTGCGGTCAGACCCTCCAGATTGCGGGCGATCGCCGGCGTCTGCTCCGCCAGGGTACGGGTGAAATCGCGCGTATGGGCAAGGCTTTCGTCGATGTTGGCCCGGTTGGCGGCAACGAGCTCCCTCAGGTCGCCCGTGAGCCCGGCCGCGTTCTCCAAAGAAGCCCGCAGGGCCTCGCGGTTCTCGGCCACGACCTCGCGCAGCGCCACCGCGGTGTCTCGCAGACCGGACAGGAGCTCTCGCAGGCTCTCCTCCCCCTCCGGAGTTCCCAGCACGTTGGCCAGCCGCTCGGTGACGCGCTTGATGTCGCCCGCCACGCCGTTCAAGTTGGTCACGAGCTGGTCGAGGTCGCCAGGAGGAGCGCCCGCAGTCATGGCGGCGCCCTCCGCGAGAACCTTGGAGCTCCTCCCCGGCTGGATCTCCACATACTTCTCCCCCAGGACTCCCTGGGTGCGCACGTTGCCGGTGCTGTCGGCCGGCAGCTCCACGTCGCCCCGCAGGCGCAGGATGAGCTGAGCGCGGCCGTTGCGCAGGCGGATGTCCTCGACCCGCCCCACCGGGATGCCGGCCACCAGGACCTCGCCCTCCTTGGCCAGGCCCACGGCGTTGTCGAGATCGAGGGTCACCATATAGCCGCCCCCGGGGCCGAAACCGATCTTGCCCACCTTGAACGACATGTACACGAGCAGGAGCAGGCCCGCGAGGACCAGCAACCCAACCTTGGCTTCGGGCGACATGCGCTTCACGGCGGTCCTTACTGGATCCGGATCGGACCCTCGGCGCTGCCCTGCAAGAACTGCACGAGGAACGGATTGGAATTGGCCCGGATCTCGTCGGGGGTGCCGTAGGCGATGATCCGGCCCTCGTAGAGCATGGCGATGTAGTGCGCAATCTGGAACGTGGCCCGGATGTCGTGGCTGATCACCACGTAGGTGCGGCCCGATTCCTTCTGGGTCTCCAGGATCAGCCGGTCGATGGCGTCGGCCATGATGGGGTCGAGCCCCGAGGTAGGCTCGTCGAAGAGCACGATCTCGGGCTCCCGGATGAGCGCCCGAGCAAGGCCCACCCGCTTGCGCATGCCGCCCGAGAGCTCCGAGGGCATCTTCTCTTCGATCCCCGGCAACCCCACGACCCGGAGCATCTCCGCCACCCGGGCCCTGATCTCTTCGTCGCCGAGCTTGGTGTGCTCCACGAGGGGAAACGCCACGTTCTCGCCCACCGTCATGGAATCGAAGAGCGCTCCCTCCTGGAAGAGCATCCCGAAGCGCTTGCGCACCCGGCTCATCTCGCGCTTGCCCAGGGTCAGCACGTCCTCCCCGTCCACCAGAAGTTTGCCCCGGTCGGGGCGGATCAGCCCAACCATGTGCTTGATGGTCACGCTCTTGCCCCCCCCGCTGCGCCCGATGATCACCGTGGTGCGGCCCCGGACGATCCGGAGGTTGAGTCCGTCCAGCACCTTCTGGTTGCGAAACGACTTGTGGACGTCCACGAACTCCACGATGGCCGGTTCCATCAGAACATCATGGCGGTGAGGAAGTAGTCGTTGATGAGGATGAGCACCGACGAGAGCACCACCGCCTCGGTGGTGGCCTGGCCCACGCCCTGGGCGCCTCCCCGCGCGTTGTACCCCTTGTAGCAGCCGATCGACGCCAGGATCAACCCGAAGCACGCGGCCTTCACGAGCCCGTTGTAGATGTCGGAGAGCTCCACGTACTTGACGGTATTGGAGATGTAGATGCCGGAGTTGATCCCCAGGAGGTTCACGCCGACGAAATACCCGCCCAACACCCCGACGAAATCGCTGATGATCGTGAGCACCGGGAGCATGACGAATGCGGCGAGGATCCGGGGGACGACCAGGTAACGCACCGGATCCACGGCCATCACGAAGAGCCCGTCGATCTGCTCCGTCACCCGCATGGTGCCGAGCTCCGCGGCCATGGCCGAGCCCGCCCGGGCCGTGACCATGAGGCCCGTGAGCACGGGTCCGAGCTCCCGGGCCATGGAGAGGGCCACCGTGGTTCCCACCAGGCCCTCGGCGCCGAACTTCCGAAAGCCGTAATAGCTTTGCAGGGCGAGCACCATCCCGGTAAAGGTGCCCGTGAGGATCACCACCGAGAGGGAACGCACTCCCACGAACTCCATCTGCCGGAACAGGAGGCGCCAGCGCAGGGGAGGCGTAAAACACGTGACCGCGGTCTCGAACAGGAACAGGAAGACGCGGCCGACCTCCTCGATCCGCGCGATCACGATCCGGCCGAACAGCTCGAGAAGTGCCGTCATTCCCGTCCCATGCCCTCCCACCGCGCCGCCGCGGGGCCCGGGCCGAAATCGAGGGCCCCTGCTGCACTACTTCTGCTGTTGCGGGACGAGGACCCAGCGGTCGCCCTGGTGCCGCCAGGTCATCCACATCTCGGAGCGCTGGGGAACCACCGAGTTGCGCTCGAAGAGCGTCCGGTTGACCTTCACCTTGGCCATGACCCCGTCTGGCTGGGGAAAGAGCTGATGGCTGACGACGTCGGCGCTCTCGATGCGGTAGCGGGCCACCAGGCCCCACAGGTCGTCCTGGAACGCCTTGCGCTGTTCCGGCAGCACGTAGCCCGACGCCTGCTCGACGTTGCGTTCTCGCAGAAGTCGGTGGTACTCGGCCACGTCGCGCAGGAGGTCGCGGGTCATCTGCCGCTCCTCCCGCGGGTCCAGCACCGAAGCCGGCGACGCAGGCACGCTCACTCCCGGAGCTGGCGCGGGCGCGGGCGCGGGCACGGGCGCGGGCCCCGGGGCCGGCGCCGTCGCACACCCCGCAAGGCCCAGAGCCAGAACCGCTGCCAGCGGCAGGGTCGTCTGATCTCGTCTCCCAAACCTCCCGTGACCCATTGCCACCCTCCTCGCCCCGAAATGTGACGCCGACCTCGCGGCAAACCTCGCACCGCTCCCCTGCCGCTGCAACGGCCGGGACCGAAGGCTGCGATCATAGTCAAGCCGGGAGAGGGGTTTCAAGGCGAAACGGGCCCCAACCCCAAACCGCCCGCCGGCGGTCTGAGGCGCAGCCCCGCTGCCGATCCGGCATTCCCCCACGAAAGAGGGGGTCCCTCCACAGGGACCCCCCTCGCAACGCGCCCGCCGGGCCCTCAGACCCGCTCTCTGGCGATGCCCCGCAAGCGATCCTTGATCTGGCGGAACTCGCCCACCTCGATCGGTATCGCCACCTTCAGGAGCAGGGTATAGACCATCAAGCCGACGGCCCAGATGCCCAAGGTAATCAACACCTCGGGGGTCGTCGGCCAGTAGGACCAGATTTCCCCGAGGGGAGAAGGGACGAAGCCCGGCAGGATGAGGCCCGGCCCCTTCTCGATCCACACGCCGATGAACGTGAGCACGCACGCCAGGTTCAGGGTAACGAAGTTCTCCCGTGTCTTGGGCACGAGGAAGAGCACGAAGGCCGTGACGTTGAACACGACCGCCGTCCAGATGATCGGCACCAGGTCGTTGTGGCCGTGAAGGCCCTGGAAGAGGTACTGCATGGGCGCCATGTGGACCGTGCCCCCGTAGTATTCCTTGAAGAGCTCGGCAATCAGCAGAAAGAGGTTGATGCCCATTGCATAGGCCACGATCTCGCCCAGCTTGAAGATGGCCCGGTCCTGGATCTTGATGGCCGTATTCCTGCGGATGATCTGGAACGCCAGGATGATGAAGCTCGGTCCCGAGCAGAAGGCCGAAGCCAGGAACCGGGGCGCGAGGATCGAGGCGTTCCAGAACGGGCGGCTCGGGAAGCCGTTGTAGAGGAAGGCCGTCACCGTGTGAATCGAGACGGCCGCGGGGATGGACAAGATGATGAGGGGCCAGAGAATCTTGTAGTTCGGCTCCCGATCCTGGTAGGCGTTGTAGAGGATGTACACCGGCACCACCAGGTTGATGGCGAGATAGACGTTGAGGACCACCACGTCCCAGGCCAGCATCGAGATGGGGAAGTTCAAGATCCCCCACCCCGGGATCAGGTGCCAGAAGCGCTCCGGATGCCCCAGGTCGAAGGTGACGAACATGAGGCACATGGCGATGGCTGCCACCGCCAGGAGCTCGCCCAGGAGGACGATCTCCTTGATCGGCCCCCACTTGTAGATGTAGGCGGGGATCACCAGGAGCACCGCGGCAGCCGCCACGCCCACCAGGAACGTGAAGTTGGCGATGTAGAGCCCCCAGCTCACCGGGTCGCGCATGCCGGTAACGAACAGCCCCTGGTCGAGCTGGTACACCCAGGCCCCCAATCCCACCAGGGCGACCGCTGCCAGGGACGCCATCCAAGCGTAATACTTGCGGCCCCCCCGGAAGACGAGCACCAAGGTCCCGACGAAAAACTCCACCAGAGTATTCATCGCGCGCACCTCTAGCCGAAGAAATAGAAGAACTTGGGCTCTGTGAGGAGTTCCTCCTTGATCCGGAAGACCCTCTTGTTCTCCAGGATGTAGCGGATTTCCGACTTGGGATCGAGGAGGTTGCCGAACTTGCGGGCTCCCACCGGACACGCCTCGACGCAAGCCGGGTAACGCCCCTCGCGGCTACGCTGGATGCAGAAGGTGCACTTCTCCACCGTGCCCCGCATCCGGGGCCGGTTGCCCAGGTAGTGGGTCTCGGGATTGAGCTCGCTGGAGGGGATGACGGGGTCCTGCCAGTTGAAATTGCGGCCCTCGTAGGGGCACGCCGCCATGCAGTACCGGCAGCCGATGCACCAGTTGTAGTCGACGACCACGAGCCCGTCGGGCTCCGTCCATGTGGCCTTTACGGGGCAGGCCTTCACGCAGGGAGCGTTTCGGCAGTGTAGACACTGCACCGGCATGTAGTAGTAGCCGTCCTCGGGAACTTCCTTCGGATCGTAGTACCGGTCGGACCGCTCGAAGTCCATCACACCGTCCTCGAACCGGAGAACCTTGATGTAGTGGATCTGTTCCCCCTCGCGGGGAAGGTTGTTCTCCCGAACGCACCCATAGACGCACCGCCGGCACCCGACGCACTTGTTCAGGTCCAGGGCGTAGGCAAAGAGCACGTCCTCCCGCGGTCCCGTATCCTTGACCGTCACCTTCCTGCCGTACTTCGCGCTGTACTTCTCCTCCAGCCGGCGCAGGGCGGCCGCCTTTTCCTCTGGGGACATGAGCAGGTAGTTCTTCTGGAAGTACTCCGCCCAGGAGGAATAGCCGAGAAACCCTCGCCCACCCTGGGCCAGAGCCGGAGCAGGAACACTCGCCGCCACCGCTCCGGCCGCGAGGCCTTTTAGGAACTTGCGCCGGCTCGCCTGCCGGGCATCGACCGTCGTCACCTGCCTCTTGCTCTCGGACATCGATATCCTCTCCTTCGCACCAATCCGCGCGCCCGCCGATGATTCCCGCCGCTGCTGCGTCTCGGAACACGCCCTGCGCAGCCGGTTGACCCGCGGCCCTTCGGAGCCGCTCCCTCCGGACCCTCGCGACTCGCCTCTGGGCCCGGACCTCCCTCAACTCTGCCCCGGGGTGGCCCCCTTGAAGAATCCGCTCTCTTGAGTCCCCTCGCCCGCGATGGAAGAGGGGCCCTGGGTGAGGGGGAACGCGCTGCGCTTCATCCCTCGGGGCGGTCGAAGCTCGTGGGCAAACTCAGTGGCCCCCCGCCCCCTGCCCTTCCCTTCGAGCCGGGAGGGTCTGCGAGCCCGGAACCTGGGGGGGAGGCTCCGGCTGGCGGTCGGAGGTCCCGGTCCAAGCAGGGTCGGCCCGCAGCACGTACCGGGGGGAGTGCGGGTCGTGGCAGTGGGCACACAGCAAGTACTGCTTCTCCCCGTCCCACCGCCCTGTGCGCTTGCCGTGGATTCCCGCCCTCCAGTCCCGGTACTTGTCGCCGTGGCACTGGCCACATAGCCGGTAGGACTCGCCAAAGTCGAGGCGTTCTCCGCTTTGCAGGTGGAGCTTGTCCCGATCCCGTGCGTCGTGGCAGTCGAGGCACCAGCGGAACTGCTCGGCGTGATCGAAGACGATGTCGGTGTGTTCGTCCGTGAGCTGCCGGGGAGTGGGGTCGGTGGAGAGGTCGGCGTGGCACTGGGAGCAGGGGTAGTAATCCTCGCTCAACGGCGGCGGCGGCACGGCGAACTCCTGGGCCGCGTCGGTCTCAGGCTCCCAGGCGACCACACACGCGCAGACGGCGGCGAGAACCCAGACTCGTCTCATGACTGGTCTTCCTCCTCGGCTTCCGGGATGGTCGAAGCACGTCGGCGAGCGCGGTGGCAGGCTGGCCGAGGGAAACCACCGTTTGGCGCTCCCAGCGGGCCGCCTTACCCGTGCGGGCCGAAGGCGGCGATCTTAAGAGAGGCCCCCCGCGCTGTCAAGGTGTTTCAAACGGCGCAACACCGGGCTCAAACGTGTGTCACCAGGCAAAAGCCAAGTGCCGGATAGAAATTCGGTTCCGAGAGCAAGCGGCTGGGGCTGCACCGAGAGGCCCGGGGGCGGCGGCTGTTTCTCTGTGTTCCACTCGTTCCAACGCCCAGCCCCTACTCCCGCTTCTTCTTGGGCCGCTGGTTGGCAGCGAGAACCCGTTTGCGAACTCGGATCTGGGTCGGCGTGACCTCCACGAGCTCGTCGCCGTCGATCCACTCCAGGGCGTGCTCCAGGGTCATCTCCCGGGGCGGGACCAGGCGCAGGGCTTCATCGGCTCCCGACGCCCGCATGTTGGTCAGCTTCTTTTCGCGAATCACGTTGACGTCGAGGTCGTTTTCCCGGCTGTTCTCCCCCACGATCATCCCTTCGTAGGTCTCCACCCCGGGCCCCACGAAGAGGATGCCCCGAGGTTGGAGGTGGAACAGGGCGTAGGTCGTGGTCCGCCCCCCCCGGTCGGCCACCAGCGCCCCCGTGGTGCGGCCGGGCACGCTCCCCTGCCACGGTTCGTACCCGTCGAAGAGGTGGTTCAAGATTCCCGTGCCCCGAGTATCGGTGAGGAACTCGGAGCGGAACCCGATCAACCCCCGCGAGGGAATGCGAAACTCCATCCGCACGCGGCCGTGACCCGGATTGGTCATCTTGAGCATGCGCCCCCGCCGGGTGCCGAGCTTCTGGGTGACGACGCCGACGAACTCGTCCGGGCAGTCCACCACGACCAACTCCATGGGCTCGTGCACGGTGCCGCCGATGTCCTTGGTAAGGATTTCGGGTTTGGACACGCTCAGCTCGTATCCCTCCCGGCGCATGGTCTCGATGAGGACCGCCAGTTGCAGCTCCCCCCGGCCCATCACCTGGAAGGCGTCGGGCTGGGAGAGGTCCACGCCGATCCCCACGTTGTGCAGGGCTTCCTTCTCCAGCCGGCCTCGGATCTGCCGGGAGGTGACATAGTCCCCTTCGCGTCCGCCGAAGGGAGAGGTATTGACCGAAAAGACCATCGCCAGGGTGGGCTCGTCCACGACGATGCGTCGCATGGGAGTCGGACGGTCCAGGTGGACCAGGGTGTCCCCGATGGAAACCTCCTCCAGGCCCGCCACGGCCACGATATCGCCCGCGACGGCCTCCTCCACGTCCACCCGTTTGAGCCCCTCGTGGGTGTAGACCGTGCTCACCTTGACGGGCACCACCCCGTCACGGGTCGCCAGGCCCAGTCCTCCCCCTACCCTCAGTCGGCCGTTGAAGATCCGCCCCACGGCCAGCCGCCCCAGGTAGTCGCTGTAGTCGAGGTTCGTCACGAGGAACTGGAGGGGCGCTTCCGGGTCTCCCTTGGGGGCCGGAAGAGACGTGACGATCTCCTCGAAGAGGGGGCGCAGATTCGAGGACTCGTCGCCCAGGGAGCGCCGGGCGATCCCCTTGCGGGCGTCGGTGTAGAAGACGGGGAAGTCGAGCTGGTCTTCGGTGGCGTCCAGATCGATGAAGAGGTCGTAGACTTCGTTCAGGACCTCGGCGGCGCGGGCATCGGACCGGTCGATCTTGTTGATGATCAGAATCGGGGCGAGGCCCATCTCCAGGGCCTTCTTGAGCACGAAGCGGGTCTGGGGCAGGGGCCCTTCCGCGGCGTCCACCAGCAGGAGCACCCCGTCCACCATGCGCAGCGTCCGCTCCACCTCGCCCCCGAAGTCGGCGTGTCCGGGGGTATCGACGATGTTGATCTTCACGTCGCCGTAACGGACGGAGGTGTTCTTCGCCAGGATGGTGATCCCCCGCTCCCGCTCCAGGGCGTTGGAGTCCATGATTCGTTCCTGCACCTTCTGGTTCTCGCGAAAGGTGCCGCTCTGCCAAAGCATGGCGTCCACCAGGGTGGTCTTTCCGTGATCCACGTGGGCGATGATCGCGATGTTGCGAAAGGGGAGGCCGGCCATGAAGTCCTCGTGAAGGTGGAGCGGGGGGAAGCCGGCCTTTGTACCACAATCGGCGAGCGCGCGACACAGGAAACGCCGTCCTCGATCCACCGCCTGGGTGGTAAGCGGGGTCCGGGAGCCCCTGCGCTCCGCCCCGCAATCCGCGGCAATTGGAGGAGGGGTCCCTCGCGCAACCGGTGCGCCTGGCCTCACCGGTTTCCATGGACTGCGGCGGATCAGTCGATGCGGTACGGGACCACGCTCCGGGGCTCCCGGACCCCGCCCCTAGATTAGGCGGTGGATTCTGGCCGTTGCGTACCACGCTCACGAAAGGGATGACGCTCGGCACATCGGATTTGCGGGGAGTCCGCCGGGCCTGCCCTTTCCAGTTCGCGCGGATCGCGCGGCGCAGCGGAGGGGCTCCCGAGCCCTGCTCTCCATCGAGGCGTTAGATCCAGGCGATGGCGGCGCCTTGACCCAAACCCCCGCGTCCCGCATGCTAACCGGGTTCGCCTTCGCCTGCCGGCGGGCCCGGGGTCCGGCGGCGCTCCCGTAGGGCCCTCCCCGGGACGCGGCGAGGGAAAGGGAACCGAAGCGCTTGGAGGACCCGCGACGTGACGAATCCCACGCTGCGCCGCTGGATCCGCAAATACTTCTCGCACCCCGAGGCAGTCATCCTTGCTGTCTTGCTGGTATTGGGGTTCGCCGTGGTGCTGCTCCTGGGGCGGATGCTCGCCCCGGTGCTCGCCAGCGTGGTCATCGCCTATCTGCTCGAGGCGCCGGTGGCCTTTCTGGTGCGCCACAGGATTCCCCGGCTGCCGGCCGTCCTCTTCGTCTTCTCGATCTTTCTCGCGTTCCTGCTGTTTCTCACCCTGGGTCTCGCACCGCTGCTGTCGCAGCAGATCACCCAACTCGTGCAGGAACTCCCCAACATGATCGCCAGGGGCCAGCGCGCCCTGCTCCTTCTCCCGGAGCGCTACCCCAACTTCGTGACCGAGGCCCAGGTCGCCGAACTCTTTGCCGGGGTGCGCGCGAACGTCACCCGTCTCGGGCAGACCCTCCTCTCGGTCTCCCTGGCCTCCCTCTCCCACCTCTTCACCACGATCGTGTACCTGGTACTCCTGCCGGTGCTGGTCTTCTTCTTCCTCAAGGACAAGGACCAGATCCTGGGCTGGCTGGTGAACTACCTCCCCCAGGAGCGCGGGATCGCCACCCGAATCTGGAAGGAGATGGACCTGCAGATCGGGAACTACGTGCGGGGAAAGTTTGCGGAGATCCTGATCGTGGGGGTTGTGACTTACGCGGCATTCGGGGTGTTCGGGCTGAACTACGCGATGCTCCTGGGAGCGCTGGTGGGGCTCTCGGTCATCGTGCCCTACGTGGGCGCCGTGGCGGTCACCGTGCCGGTGCTCCTGATCGCCTTCTTCCAATGGGGGTGGAGCGCAAACCTGGGATACCTGACCGCCACCTACCTGGTGATCCAGGCCCTCGACGCCAACCTCCTGGTGCCGTGGCTCTTTTCGGAGGCGGTCAACCTCCATCCCATCGCCATCATCGTCGCCGTGCTCTTCTTCGGCGGGGTGTGGGGCCTTTGGGGCGTCTTCTTCGCGATCCCCCTGGCCACCCTCGTCAAGGCCGTCATCAGCGCGTGGCCCCGGTCGCTCCCGGCTCCTCCTCCAGACACCCCCGCCGCCGCAGCCTGACCGTCAAGTTCCTTCGAGGACGCACCACCTCCCTGCCGCCCTTTCCTCCAAGAACCCGCAGCTCCTGGATCAGGAAGAAGTTGAGGACCGTGCGGATGCCCACGATGGCCGCGAGTTTCCCGATCTCTTCCCAACCTGGGGAAATGGCCGTAAGCAGGACGTCGGCCCCGATCAGAAACTCGAGGCTGAGCGAGAGCATGTGCCCGAGCTCGTTTCGCGCCTCCACCAGCGCACGGTGGGTGCGCTTGCGCAGGAGGCCCTTGCGCACGAACGTGTGGACGGCTTGGGCGAATCCCAGGATGATGAAGAAGACGGCGAAGGCTTCCGCCGTAAGGGCCACATGCTCCGCCACGGTGCGCAAGGCCTCCTCCACCTCTCACCTCCCCTTCTTCCGTTTGGGGTTTGCCCGGCCCACGCTGGGGTGCCGCCTGTCTTCGCGCAGCTTCAACGAGAAAAAGGCCGGAGCCGCTCGCGCGGGTCCGGCCTGGGAACTTCGACCTCCCGAAGCGGTCAGGCGGGACGCACGTTGGACGCCTGGGCGCCCTTGGGCCCCTGGGTCACGTCGAACTCCACCGTCTGCCCTTCGGCCAGGGTCTTGAACCCCTCACCCTGGATGGCGCTGAAGTGGACGAACACGTCCGGTCCGCTCTCCTGGGAGATGAATCCGTAGCCTTTCTGGTCGTTGAACCACTTTACCGTACCCCTTGCCATGACTCACACCTCCTTTCCTCTCGAACGCTGGGCCCTTCCGACCCCCGTGGTGCACTGGCGATGGTTCGAAAGCCCCAGAAGGAAAGGACGCGCCCTGCCGTTCTGTACTTCTCAGCCATCGGAGTGTCGCCTGGCTCGCGCTCCCTCCCGCGAGACGATGGAAGGAGCTCCCCGGTCGTGGGGCGCTGCCCTGCCCGCCAGCCCCGTAAGGGGCTGGGCCACCCCCGCCGACCCCGGGCCAGACCGTAAACCGTTCCGTCCACGAGCGTCAAGAGGTTTTCCCGCCGGCAGGGTAAATCCCGTCGGACTTCACCGATCGGGGAGACCCACGGGTGCCCCAAACTTTCTTCTCAACTCTTCACCGGTCCGTCCCGATACAGGGGGTGTCGGACACAGCGGTGGGGAGACCGGTGTCTCCCGTCCCACTGCCTGCCAACCCCTCGACCTCGGATGGATGCCGATGGGAAGTGTCTCTCGGTTGTTCGGGCGCTGGTTTTCGGGCAAGGGTCCCGAACCCGAGCGCCCCCGTCCCGTGTCGGAGCCCCTCGGAGCGGGTGCCTCCCCTGCTGCGCCCGCGGTCCCCGCCCAGCCATCCCCCTGGGGCGAGACCCAACGCCGGAACCAGGACCCCAGCGCGCTGGAGGGCCACGCGGGTCCCCCGGCTGGGATCGATGTGGAGCGTTCGGCAGGCGAGCCGGCATCGGGATCCGGTCAGGCCTGGGACGGGGAAGCTTCGCCTGCGGTCGGGGCGTTCGTGGACAGCTTCTTCGACGATCTGGACGCCCCCGCCACCTCTTCCCTCGACCCGGCCGGGGTGCTCGAACCGGCCGCTGCCGCGCAGGAGGGCTCCTCTCTGGAGTCCGAATCGCCCGAGACCCGGGAGATGTTCGGAGCCATCGCGGCCACCTATGTGCGCCCGGTACGACAGTTCCTGACCCGTCTCCAGAACGGTCCGGTATCGACCGAGTGGCTCGAGATCTGTCTGCCCGCGGTGGCCATGGTGGGGCGCTCCGCCCGCCTGATGGGGTTCACCAGCCTGCTTCCTTCCCTCGATGGCTTCGAATCCCTCCTCCGGGAAGCCGGCGGCAACGAGGCCGTGGTGGACGGTGCCAACCGCCAGGCCATTCTCGCAGCCTTCGCCGAGCTCTCATCGGCCCTGCCCGAGGCCTTCGCCTTCCAGGAAGGAGAGGACCAGCGGGACACCGTGATCGTCCACTGCCTGCTCCGCCAGATCCCCGACGTGGGGAAGGTCACCCTGGACAAGATCTTCGGCGCCGGCGTGACCACGGTGGAGATGCTGGAGCGCGCCAACCCCGGCGACCTCACCCAGACCACGGGGGTCTCCTCGCGGCT
The DNA here is from genome assembly GCA_040756475.1 of Thermodesulfobacteriota bacterium. NCBI lineage: Bacteria > Pseudomonadati > Thermodesulfobacteriota > Thermodesulfobacteriota bacterium. The sequence continues at coordinate 2,337 of JBFLZB010000071.1, read as the reverse complement.
CTCCGAGCGGATCTGCCACGCGGTAGCCGAGTACTGCGTCGAGCGCGACGCGCGTCAGGGCTTCGACTCCCCCGCCCTGTGGATGGAAACCTTGGAGCCGCTCCTGGCGGGCCTCGCGGCCCACCACGCCGGATTCGCAGAGCAGTTGGGACACGGAGCCCAGGACGCCGAAGCGCGCCGCACCCACAGGAAGGCCCGGGAGACGGCGTCTCTGCGACTCTCGGTTCTCCTGGCCGAGATGGGCGAAGTACATCTGGTGGACGAGCTCCAGAAGCTCTCCTTCGAAAACCGCATCCAGCGACTGCGGGCGTTCGCAGCCGCCCTGGCCGGACACGGCCCCCAGGGGCCGAGCGGACCGGCCTGAACCTCAGCTGAGGGAGTGAGCCACGATGGCGGAGTTCTCACGGGACGACCTGCTCAAGAGGGTCAAGGAAGGCCAGAGCTTCGAGCGGGCCGACCTGCGCGAGATCGACCTGGAGGGCGCTTCTCTTCCGGGGGCCGAGCTGGCGCGGGCTGACCTCACCGGGGCCAATCTCGCTCGAGCCGACCTCAAGGGCGCCGTGCTCGCCAACGCCTGTCTGCGGGAGGCTTTCCTCGAGGGCGCCGATCTCGAGGGAGCCAACCTCCGCAACGCGGACCTGGACGGCGCAAATCTCACGGGCGCCAACCTGCGGGGGGCGGATCTCAGCCGCGCCAACCTGGAAGGGGCGAACCTGGAGGGCGCCAAGCTCGAGAAGGCGCGCCTGCAAAACGCCCTTCTCGCCGACGCCAACCTCGGAAAGGCCGAGCTGTTGCGGGTGAACCTGCGTTCGGCCGACCTGGCCGACGCCTACCTGGGGGGGGCCAAGCTCGAAGGCGCCGACCTGCGCAGGGCCGCCCTCGACAGCACCAACCTGGAGGAGGCGGATCTCAGCGACGCAGACCTGCGGGAGTGCGACTTCTCCTCGACCCTGTTGGAGGGGGCGATCCTCAACGGGGCCAAGGTCTGGGGGATCCGAGCCGATCGGGCGAGCCTTGCCCAGACCCTGGTCGAGTGGTGGGACGTCAGCCGCGCCGCCGACGGCTCGCTCCGGGAAGACGGGGCCCGGATCGGGGCCTTTCTGGAGCCGGAGGCCGCGCCCGCTGCCCCGGCAGCGGCGATGCCCGCGCCCGGAGCCGTCCCGGCACCCGGTGCACCGGCCACCCGGTTCTTCGGCGAAGGCGACGTCTTGAAGAACGCGGAGCTCGAGTTCAGCGAGGGCTCGGTGGTCGAGGTGCAGGGGCGCTTCGAGAACTGCCGGATCGTGCTGGGCGACGACGCCCGGCTCACCATCGGTCCCACGGGTGTCCTGCGGGACTGCCGGGTGGAGGGGCGGGGTGTGGTGCTCGTCCACGGCCAGATGCTCAACGACTCCGGCAAGGCCCTGACGATCCCCAAGGTTTTCTTCGTCGGCGCCACCGGCACGGCCGTGGGCACGATTCAGCAGCCCCCGGGGCTGACCCGTTTCGGTTTCGAGCCCGGGTGTTGCCTGCGGCTCCAGATCACCCGATAGCCTCTTCGCACCCATTTCTCGAGCCCCGTGCAGACGGGCGGAGGAACCATGGAACCCAAGACCGCGCGCGAATCCACCATTGCCCAGGGAACCTCCGTAAAGGGAGTCGTCACGAGCGACTGCCCCGTCACCGTGAGCGGCGCCGTGGACGGGGAGTTCACCGCGCCAGCGCTGGTAGTGACCGACTCGGGCACCGTGAACGGCAAGATCAAGGTGGAGGACCTGAAGTCGAGCGGCGAGATCGCCGGCGACATCGACGCCGGAACCCTCCAGCTCTCGGGCCGGGTGCGCGACCACACCGCCATCCGCGCCAAGACCCTGGAAGTAAAGCTCGCCAGCGGCGGCTCGGACAAGCTGCACCTGGTCTTCGGGGCGGCGACCCTGGAGGTGGGGCCCGCGCCCGCCGGCGTCAAGAAGCCGGGTCCGCAGGAAAAGCTGGGAGACAAGCCGGCGGAGAAGCCGGCAGGGTAGAGGGTCGTCCTCGGGGGGACGAAACGGACACCGAGACCCCCGGCCCTCGACGGGCCGGGGGATCACCGGGTGCGCTGGGCTACCTCTCGCGCCAGACTGCGACAGTCCCGTGCTCCTGCGCTCCGGGGGTCGTCTCGCAGCCCACTTCTCACCAGAACTCACCGGCAGCCGAACCCTTCGCGCGGGGGCCCCCGAAGAAGAGGCTCTGTTTCGACCCGTGTGGGTTCGTATAGCGGCTGAGAGCTCGGGAATACGGCCGTTTCACCCGTAGGGGGGGGCCCCGGGCGGGCCCCCCCCGGGCCCCCCCCCCCCCCAACGGGGGCCCCCCGGGGGG
>JBFLZB010000070.1 GCA_040756475.1 Thermodesulfobacteriota bacterium | reverse complement strand
CCGATGGGCCGTCCGAGGTCGGAGGCCCAAGACACGGTGCGCGCCCGGGGAGCGACCCGGATTTCCTTGCCGAGGAAGGGCAGGGTGAAGATCTCTCCGTCCCACGTCGCTCCGCCGGCTCGCGCCGCGTCGGCGGCGGGGCGCCGCCCCAGGTTTTCCCAGTGCAGGGGGTGGACGTCCTCGGCCCGGGAGTACAGGGGGTTTTGCTCGGGGTCCGCGTGTTCCATGGGCATCGCTCGCCACGTCGGCCTTCGCAAATGGTAGGATGGGCATTCTAGAGCGGGCGGGCGCGAGCGCCAAACCTTTTTCCGGAGCCGCCATGGAACAGCGCCGCCGAAGAGCCGCGATCGCGCAGGCTTACGACGCCGTGGGCGCCGCGGGTTCCCGGCCCCCCGCCGGGATGGGGTTCCCCACGGGGGCCGCCCTGGCCCGGGAGCTCGGGTATCCCGAAGCCGCCGTAAGCGCCGCCCCGCCCGCGCTGCTCGACGCCTTCGTAGGTGCTTCTGCCCTGGCTCCCAGCCTCATGGCCGAGGGGCGCCCCGGGGAGCTCGTGCTCGACCTGGGCTGCGGGGCCGGTCTGGACGCGTGGCTCCTGGCCCGAGCCGGGTACCGGGTGGCCGCCCTCGACGCCTGCGCCTCCATGCTGTCCCGCCTGGCCGGCCTGGGGGACTCCGCGCCCCGTGGGCTGCGCACGGTGCGGGCCGAGCTGCCGAGCCTTCCCATTCGGGATGGGATCGCCGACTGGGTGCTCCTCAACGGGGTTGCCAACCTGATTGGGGAGCGCGAAGCGTTGTGGCGCGAGGTCTGCCGGGTCCTGGCCCCGGGGGGCCGGCTCCTGGCTGCGGACCTGGTGGCCCTGGGCCCCGTGCCCCCCGAGCTGCGGGCGCTTCCGGAAGCCTGGGCCTGGTGCCTCGGGGGGGCGCCCGAGGCGTCCCGGTGGGCGGCCGAGCTCGAAGGGGCGGGACTGGACGCCCCGAGGATCTCGATCCTCGAGGAGATCCCCCCCTTCGCCCGGGCCGTGGCCGAAGCCCGGCGGCCCGGGTAGCCCTCGCCGGTTTGCGGAGGCGACCGGGGGGCGCTACCTTGACCGGGAACCGAACTGCGAAAGGAGCCTCCCCATGAAGAGAACGATCATCGGCGCGCTGGCCGCGGCCGCCCTGGCGGCGGTGTGGGGCTGCGCGGGCGCGCCCAAGGAGATGGAGCACCGCCCCGGCATGGACATGTCGAAGATGGACCACTCCGCCATGCCCGGCATGGCGGGCACGGGCGGGATGCAAGGCATGCCGGGCATGGCCGGGATGGAAGGTATGGACCCTGCCATGCACCTCCACCTTCCCTATCTGACCCCCGCCCAGGTGGACCGTTCCTACCGCTTTCGCGTGGAGACCGAGCCCTCGCCGCCCGTGGCGGGGCGCGAGACCCTGGCCCACGTGTACATCCTGACGGCGGCGGGCCGGCCCGTGCCGACCCTCCAGGTGCACCACGAGCGCCTGGCCCACTTCCTGCTCGTGAGCGAGAACCTCGAGGAGTTCCACCACCTCCACGCCGAGGACGCCGGCCTCCTGGACGAGCACGCCCTCCACGAGGGCCGGTTCTCGTTCCGGGTCACCTTCGGCATGGGCGGCCGCTACCTCCTGGCCCTGGACGCGGTGGACGCCATGATGGGGGTGCACAAGGACCTGGAGCTCCGGGTGGAGGGGCCGCCCCAAAGTCCCACCGCTTGGCGCCTGCGCCCGCAGCGGTCGGCGGACGGCCTGGAGGTGCGGCTCATCACGACCCCCTGGCAGGTCGAGGCGGGCCGCATGGCCGTGGGCACCCTGGAGCTCTCCGCCAACGGCCGGCCGGTGGAGGACCTGCGCCCGTACCTGGGGGCGCTCGCGCACCTGGCCATCTTCCGGGAGCGGGCGAGCGCCTCGGCCCACAACCACGGAGGCGGGCCGGAGTTCGCCCCCTTTGCGGGCCTGCAACCCGTTCCCAACTACGGGGGTCCGAAGATCTACTTCGAGCACACCTTCCCCGACCCCGGGCGCTACCGGATGTACGCCCAGTTCCAACGGGGCGAGACGGTGTACACGGTGCCCTTCGACGTGGCGGTGGCGCCCCGGAGGGTCGAGACGCCGTGAGGCGAGGACAGCGCCGGGAGGAACTCTGGGTGGGCATCCCGAAAGCGTGGGCGGCCGCTTTCGCCGGCGCGCTCGCCCTCCTGGGGGCGGGAATCCTGCTGGGGGAGCCCTTCCAGGTGTTCTTCAACGCGGTGAGCGTGTGCCTCTCGTGCCTGGGGGTGGGCTAGGAGCCGTGCTGCGCCGCTGGGTCCAGGCCGCCTCGGCCCTCCTCCAGAACGCGTATCTCGCGTTTCCCTGGACCGGAACCCTCTACCAGGGCCGCCTCAAGTACCTGTGCACCCCGGGGCTCAACTGCTACTCCTGCCCCGCCGCGGTGCTCTCGTGTCCCCTGGGGGCGCTCCAGCACTTCGTAGGAGCGGTGCGCCCGGCCGTGCGCTGGGGCACCTACCGGCTGGGCTTCTACGTCGCCGGTTTCCTGATCGCCGTGGGCCTGCTGTCCGGGCGCTTCCCCTGCGGGTGGCTCTGCCCCTTCGGTCTGCTCCAGGACGGGCTCCACCGGGTTCCCTCGGCGAAGATCCCGGTCCCCCGCTGGATGGGGGCGCTGCGCTACGCCGCGCTGGGCATCCTCGTGCTCTTCCTGCCCCTGGCGCTCACCAGTTCCCTGGGCTACGGGGAAGCGTGGTTTTGCCGGCTCGTGTGCCCGGCCGGCACCCTGGAGGCCGCGGGGCTCTTCTGGATCATGCCCGCCCTGCGGGAGCAGGTGGGGCCGCTCTTCGCCTGGAAGCTCGTGCTGCTCGCCGCCGTGCTCACCTGGGCCGTGGCGAGCTACCGCCCCTACTGCCGCACCCTTTGCCCCCTGGGGGCGATCTACGGCCTGTTCAACCGCTGGAGCCTGGTCGGGGTGGAGTGGGATCCCGCCCTGTGCCGCGACTGCCGGGCCTGCGCAGAGGGGTGCGAGCTGGAGGTCGACCCCCGGCGCCACGGCCGGAGCGCCGCGTGTCTTCGGTGCTTCGGATGCGCCCGGGAGCGCTGCCCCACCGGAGCCCTCTCCGTGCGGGTGGGCACCCGCCGTTTCCGGCCCGCGCCGTGCGACCTACCTTCCACCCCCGCCTCCTGAACGGTCCCTTCGGGGATCCGGCCCTCCTGGTCCGGCTCCTGGGCCAGGGACGCAGCCTCTTCCTGGACCTGGGGGATCTCCACGGCCTGCCCGCCCGCCCGGTGCTCCGGGCGACCCACGCGTTCGTCACCCACGCCCACATGGACCACTTCTGCGGCCTCGACACGGTGGTGCGCTACAGCCTGGGGCGGGCGCGGACCTTCCGGGTGGTGGGCCCTCCGGGCATCGCCGACCGGGTGGAAGGCAAGCTCCGGGGCTACACCTGGAACCTGGTGGGGTCCTACGAGGCCCCCTTTGTCCTGGAGGCGCTGGAGTGGAGCGCGGCCGCAGCGCAGGCCCGCCTGTGGACCTTCCCCTGCCAGGAGGGGTTTCCGCGCCGTGAAGGCGCCGAGGTGCCCCTGCCCGAAGCCCCCACCGCCCCGGGCGTACGGAGGGTTCACGGGGAGCCCGCCTTCGCGGTCTGGGCTGCGGAGCTCGACCACCAGGTGCCGAGTCTCGCCTTTGCCCTGGAAGAGCCGGTCCACGTCAACGTCTCGCGCCCCGCCCTGGAGGCCCTGGGCCTGGCTCCGGGCCCCTGGGTGCGCCGCCTCAAGGAGGCGGTGCAGGCCGGCGAGCCTCCCCAGACTCCCATCCCCCTGCCGGGAGGGGGCCACGGGTCCCTCGGTACCCTGGAGGCCGCCGGGGCGGTCCTGCGCACCGAGGGGCAGAAGCTCGCCTACGTGGCCGACTGCCTCTGGAACGCCGAGGGCGCCGGGCGGGCAGCGGCCCTGTGCCGAGGAGCCCACGTCCTCTACTGCGAGGCGGCCTTCCTCTCCCGCGACGGCGCCCGGGCCCGGGAGCGCTACCACCTCACCGCCGCCCAGGCCGGAGAGCTCGCCCGCAGGGCCGGCGCGGGAGAGCTGCGGATCTTCCACTTCTCGCCCAAGTATCGGGGCCGGGAGGCCGAGCTCCTCGCCGAGGCGGCGGAGGCCTTCGGGGGCCCGGTGGGATGGGGACCGTGACGGGTGACGGCCTGGCGCCATCCCGTCGGCCCTTGAAGTCCTGTTGGTCCCCTGGGTCCTTTCGACTCCGGGTGACCCGATTCACGGCTCCAGCCGCCTCCCCAGGCGCTCCACCAGCGCCTCTGGAGGAAAACCGCTGAGGACGACGGTGCCGTCCGCACCCACGACCACCGAGACCCCGCTCCGGCGGGCTTCGGCGGCGACGCGGGCCCGTTGGGCGAGCCCCCGGGGAGTCAGCGCCACGAGGCGCTGGTTGGCCGAACCGCGAAGGGGCAGCGCTGCGGACCTCTCGGCCAGGTAGGGCCCCTCCACGAGAAGGTCGATCCGCGCCAGGAGCTCTCGGCGGGGGGCGGGCCCGTCCCAGAGCTCTTCCAGGGCGTGGCCCGAAAAAGCGATGACCGGGAAGGGATCCCGGGCGCTGCCCAGGCCCTCGAGAAACGCGGCGAGGTCCGCCGCCTGATCGAAGGGTTCTCCGCCCGAGAGCGTTACCCCCTCCCACGGCAGGGCCTCCAGCGCTTCCTGCGCGAGCTCGGCAGCGGAGAGGAGCCGCCGGGCCTCTCGGGCCCGGAGTTCGGGGTTGAAGCACCCGGGGCAGGCCAGGCTGCACCCCTGCACCCAGACGGTGAACCGCCTCCCGGGGCCGTTGACGGCCTCGGTCACGCAGGCGTGGGCGATGTTGAGCACGCGTCCTCCGGGGCGAGCAGGAGCTCCCGGGCCCACAGGGCCAGGCCGTCGGCCCGGCGAAGGGCGCAGGCCGTCGGGGTCCAGGACGCGCCTTCCCCCCGAGCCAGGAGACCCTGGGTCTCCAGGTCTGCCAGGGCTCGGGTCCAGCGCGTCGCAGAGAGCCCGAAGCGGGCGGCCAGATCCCGCGGCTCCAGGGGGGCGGTGCGCCGGAAAGCCAGGAAGAGGACCTCCAGCAGGGCTTCCTCGCGGCCGAGCTCTTCCCGGCCGCCCGGGGGGAGCTCTCCGGCCGTCAGGCGCTCCCCATACGCGGCGAGCCCCGGGGCGTTCCACCAGCGGGTTCCCCAGGGCCCCGCGTCGGGGTCGTACCCGTGGGCCCCCGGACCGAGCCCCACGTAGGGAGAGCCGTCCCAGTAGGCCTGGTTGTGGCGGCTGCGTGCCCCGGGGCGAGCGAAGTTCGAGACCTCGTAGGCTTCAAAGCCCTGGGCGGTCAGCGCCTCGAGCAGGGCCTCCCACTGGGCTTCTTCCTCGTCCACCCCGCAGGGCCGCGCCCGGCCTGCGGCCACGGCCTCGCCCAGGGGGGTTCCCGGGTGGAGCTCCAGGCTGTACGCGGAGACGTGGCAGACCCCCCGGCCGGCCAACTCCCGGGCCCAGGCGCCGAGAGCTTGGGGCGGAAGCCCGGGGAGCCCGTAGAGAAGGTCCGCGCTCACCCCGGCGAATCCGGCGCGCGCTGCTTCCTCTAGGGTCCGCCGGGCCTGGGCGGCGCCGTGGGGGCGGCCCAGGGCGGCCAGCACGTGATCGTCCAGGGCCTGCACCCCCACGGAAAGGCGGGTGACGCCCACGCCGCGCAGGGCACGGAGCTCGGCGCCCGCCGCAGGGTTGGTCTCCACCGTGACCTCCGCGGCCTGCGTGACGCCCCAGGCGCCTCGCGCCGCCTCGAGCACCTGGGCCACGCCGTTCGGTCCCAGGAGCGACGGGGTACCGCCCCCCAGGTAGACCGAGGTCAGGGGGCCGGGGCTGGGGAAGCCCCGCAGCCCGGCCTCGGCGGCCACCAGGGCGGGGAAGTCGGCGAGGCGCTCCAGGGGCTCACCGGAATAGAACCCGCAGTAGGCGCACCGGCCAGGGCAGAAGGGGACGTGCACGTAGAGGGCGTGGGCCATGGGGCCATGCTAGCGGCGGGGACGGGCGCGGTCCAGGCGGATCGACGGGGGATCTTGGTTGCCCGCTCGGTATCGCTATCGGTATCGAAATCGGGTTCGCCTCTAGTTTCGACCCCGACCCCGATACCGATACCGATAGCGATAGCGATAGCGATGAAATACGGGAGGTCCCCGAGGCCTTCTACGTTCCTCCGGCGATCCCGAGCCCGTGCTGGGCGAACCGGAGACGGGACTCGGCCGGGTCGAGGCCCAGGGCGCGGGATGCCGCGTCCACGTCGCCGCCGGCCCAGCGCAGCACCCGGCCCAGGTGCTGGGCTTCGAAGCGGGCCAGGGCGACGGAGAGGTCCAGGTCGTGCAGCGGCGCGGGCCGGTGACCGTCGAGGGAGCTGAACTGGGACAGGGTCGGGGCGTCGATGCGGCCCTCGCCCACTACGGCGACGGCCGCGGCCAGGGCGTTGCCGAGCTGGCGCACGTTGCCGGGCCACGGGTGGCGGCCGGCCAGGCCCAGGGCCTCCCGGGTCAGCCCGGTCACGCGAGTGCCGAATGCCTGGTTGTGCTCCCGCAGGAACCGGGCGCAGAGCAGGGGCACGTCCTCCGGGCGGTCCCGCAGGGGAGGCAGGTGCAGCGTCGCCACGCACAGCCCGTAGCAGAGGTCCTTCCGGAAGGCCCCGGCCGCCACGACCTCTCCCAAGGGCCCGCGGGCCGCCGAGAGAATGCGCACGTCGGCGCTCCGGGGCACCGACTCCCCCGCGCGGTAGAGCTGCCCTTCTCCCAGGAACCGGAGCAGGGCATCCTGGCACGCCGCGGGCAGACCGTCCACGTCGTCGAGGAAGAGCGTGCCCCGGTCGGCCAGCTCCAGGAGGCCCCGTTGGGGGCGCGCCCCCCCGGGGAACGCGCCGCCGGCACAGCCGAAGAGCTCCCGCTGGAGCACCTCGGCGGGCAGGGCGCTCGCGTTGACCGGGACGAAGGCGCCGTCGCGCCGCGGGGAGTGGTCGTGGATGGCCCGGGCCACCAGCTCCTTGCCGGTTCCCGGCTCCCCGGTGAGCAGCACCGGGAAGTCCCGGAGCGCCACCCGGCGGGCGGTGTCGAGCACGGCCAGGAGGGCGGCGGACTCGCCGACGACGGCGGCAAAGGAAGATCGGCCGGCGAGCTCGGCCCGCAGTGCCCGGTTTTCCGCTGCGAGCTCGGCGTGGCGCAGGGCATTGCGCACCCGGTAGACGAACTCCTCGGCCTCGAAGGGCTTGGTGAGCATGTCGTGGGCGCCGCCGCGAAGCGCCTGGATGGAGAGCTCTACCGTGGCAAAGGCGGTGATCACGATCACAGGAACCGAGGGGTCTGCCTGTCGCACCCGCTCCAGGAGGCCGAGGCCGTCCACGCCGGGCATTCGGATGTCGGTGACCACCAGGTCGTAACGTCCCGGCGCGAACGCCTCGAGGGCCTCGAAAGACCGGGTGTAGGAGGTCACGGCGCACCCCTCGTCGCCCAGCACGGCCTCGGCCAGCCGGCAGAACCCCTCCTCGTTGTCCACCACCAGGACCCGCTTGGCCGGGGTCATTCGAACCTCCCGCCCTTCCTGCGGAAGGGCCGATTGCCTTCGTCGGCGCGCCGCTTCCTGCGCGCTCCCGGGGGCCGGCCGCCCATCGCCGGTCCGGGCCCGCCTGTGCTATGCTCCGCCAGCGCGCCGGCCGGGGTGGCCGGCGGTCCGCAGTGAGCGGGACGGAGCGTACCCATGAAGAAGCGCTACCTCTTCGGTGCCCTTGTGCTCGTGGCCCTGGCGGCCCTGGCGCGCAACTGCCGCTACGGTGCCGAGAAGCAGGACGTGCCCGAGAAGTACCGCAACGCCCACCTCACCGCGGTGAGCGCCCAGAATCTGCTCAAGCAGAAGAAGTACGAAGAGGCCCTCACCTATTACGAAGCGGCCCGGGCCGAGATGGAGCACGAGGCCGTGGGCGCGGACAAGGGGGAAGACCTCTACGTCAACTACGGCTTCGTCTGCAACGACATCGGCGTGATCCGCCTCGCCTGGGCCCTCTACGGGCGCCCGGCGGACACCACCCGGGGCGGCATCGACCCGGAGAAGGTCGACCCGGCCGAGCTCGCGGCGGCCACCGCCAGCCTGGAGGCGGCCGTGGCGTTCTACCACCGGTGGTACGGCCACAACCCGCAGGAGTACGAACGCTACGCCCGGGCCGTCTCCGAGTCGCTCGCCAACCTCGGGGTGGCCTACAAGTACGCGGGCGAGCGGGACCGGGCGGTGGAGACCTTCGGGGACGCGCTGCGGTTCCACCCCAAGAACGGCAACGCGGAGCGGTCCCTCGGGCTGCTCGGGGTCGACCCGGCTCCCTACCGGGAGGCCGGGGAGCGCGCCCGAAAGCAGACCAAGAAGTTTCGGTTGTTCTAGCGGGAGCGGGGACGGGGAATGGATGCGGGTTCGGTGCGCCAGCGCGGGGCACGTGCCCCCGGGGGCCCCGCGGCCAAGATCGCGGCGGTGCTGGCTGCCATCGGCGAGGCCTCCTCCCCCGAGGCCCTTGCCGGCCTGCACCGAGCCCTGGATGCCCTCGCCGCCCGCCGGTTCGAGGCCGATCCCTCCGTACCGGAGCTCCAGGCCCTGTGCACCGGGTATCGGGACCACATCTTCCGCCGTGCTCTTGCCCTGGCCGAGGCCGAGCTCGGGCCCCCTCCCTGCCCCTACGCTGCGGCGTGCGTCGGCAGCGAGGGGAGGCGCGAGCAGACCCTGGCCACCGACCAGGACAACCTCCTCGTATTCCGGGATTCGGCCCACCGGCCCTACTTTCTGCGGTTCGGGGCGATCGTGGGCCAGTTCCTCGCCCGGGCCGGAATCGCTCCGTGTACCGGGGGCATCATGATGGGGGAGGAAGCCTGGCAGGGCACGGTCGCGCAGTGGAAGGCAAGGATCGACCGCACGGTTGCCTTCGACGACGCCGGCGTGCCCCAGCACCGGCAGCTCCTGCGCCTCATCATCCTCTCGGACGTGCGCTTCCTCCACGGGACGGAGCTCCTCGTCGCCGAGGTCGCCTCCCACCTCTTCGCCCGGCTGCGCGACAACGTGCCCGCCCTCTACGAGATGGCGAGGGCCAGCGTCACGCTCCCCCTGGGGCTGGGCTGGTTCGGGAGGCTGCGCACGGAGCGCCGCGGCCCCAATCGGAGCCTCCTCGACCTCAAGCGGCTGGGCTGGGCGCCGCTGGTCCTGGCCGTGCGCGTGCTGGCGCTCAAGCACGGGATCTCCCAGACCCACACCGTGGACCGGATCTGCGCCCTGCGCAGCCGGGGGCGGATCGGGGAGGAGCTCGCGGCGAACCTCCTGTCGGCCCATGAGCTCCTGACCCGACTGAAGGTCGCGTGCGAGCTCCGGGCGGGCGGCCGGGGGGCGCACGTCGTCTGCTTTCTCGATGCGCAGCGGCTGCCGCCCGCCGAGGCGAAAGCGCTACGGGCTTCCTTGCGGACCGTGGGCGCCCTCCAGAGGCTTGCATATCGGAGCTTCCAGCTTCCCTGACGAGGGCGTGGGTCCGGCGGCGGGCAGGAGGGTGGGCGCCCGGTTCGACCGGTTCGCCCGCCCTCCCTTCGCGCGGTGTGGCGCTGCTATGCCGGCTCGGGGGCCACGCCGGGGCCCCTACCGGGAACGGCGGGCGCGGGAGCCGGGCTGGCCGGAATCGGCGCGTCGTTGTGGACGTGATACAGGAGCTCCTTGATTTCCTGCGCCGGCTCCTTGGTGAGCAGCGAGACCACGACCATCGTGGCGAGCACCAGGGGCACCCCGAGGATGCAGCTCGACGTGGCCGGCAGGTAGTAGGCGAGGATCGAGGTCTTCGGGATGAAGAGGGTCCCGAAGGTCACCGCGAGCCCCACCAGCATGCCGGCAATCGCGGCCTCCTTGGTCGTGCGGCTCCACCACAGGCCCAGGAGGAAGAGGGGGAAGAAGGTGTTGCCGCCCAGGGCAAAGGCCACCGCCACGATCTGGCCGATGAGCATGGGGGGCTTGAGGGCCACCAGGATGATGGAGACCCCCAGCACGATCGTGCCGATACGGGCGATGCGCAGCTTGGTGACCTCGGAGGCGTTGGGGTTGAGCACCCGGTAGTAGATGTCGTGGGAGAAGGCGGCGGCCCCCGTCATGAGGAGCCCTCCCACGGTGGAGAACGCCGCCGAGACGGCTCCCGCGGCGATGAACCCCGCGAACCACTCGGGAAGACCCGCCAGCTCGGCCGCGTTCACCACGATGGCGTCGGGAGAGATGGCGACCCCAGCAGTGCCCAGGAGGTTCGAGAACTTGGCGAAGGCCGCGAAGGCCGGCGCAGTCCAGTACACGAGGGCGATGAAGAACAGCCCCCACACCACCTGCCAGCGGGCGTCACTCACCCGGGGCACCACGTAGAACCGCCCGATCACGTGGGGCAGGCCCGCCGTGCCCAGCATCAGGGTGATGCACAGGGCGAACCACTGGTAGGCGCTCTTCTGGGAGAAGGGCAGGTAGTATGCGGGGTCCGCCGCCGCCGCCGAGATCCCGTTGCCGGCGTGGCCGATGTCCCAGAGGGCGGCCCCGTAGCCGATCTGGGGCACGATCGAGAAGTACCCGAGCTTGTTCGCGATGAAGAAGAGCGGGCACAGGAGGCAGACGACGATGACCACGTACTGGACCTGCATGTTCTTCGTGGCCCCGAGCATGCCCGACACGAGCACGTAGGCCAGCACCACGGCCGTGCCGACCACCACCGAGACCTCGTAGTTGATGCCGAAGATCCAGTTGAACATCATCCCGATCCCCTTGTACTGGCCCACGGCGTAGACGAAGGAGATGATGATGACGATGAAGGACGAAAGAAGGCGGGCTGCCGTGGAGTAATATCGGTCGCCGATGAAGTCGGGGGCCGTGTACTTGCCGTAGCGCCGGATCGGGCCCGCCACGAGGACCAGAAGGAGCACGTAGCCCCCCGTCCAGCCCACCACGTACGAGATGCCGAAATAGCCCTGGAGGTAGATGAGGCCCGCCATCCCGAGGTAGCTGGCGGCCGACATCCAGTTGGAGGCGATGGCCATGCCGCCCCCGATCTGTCCGATGCCACGGCCCGCGGCCCAGTAGTCGTCGGTTGTGGTGGCCTTGGCCAGGAACCCAATCGCCACGAACAGCACCAGTAGACCCAGCATCAGGATGGCGGGAAAGATCTTGAACTCGCCCGTGGGGTTGAGATCGTCCACGGCGGCAAAGGCGGCGGTCGAGAAAAGCGAGAGGAGTATCGTCAGGCTCACGTGGGCCCGGAATTTGTGCAACATGGATGTCCTCCTTTGTTTACAGGCCGGTCAAGAGCGGTTCGCTTCGAGCTTGTCGATGAACTTGCAGTACCAGTAACAAAGGCCGATGAACATCGCGATGCAGAACTGCGCGTGGAACCAGTAGTGAAACGGAAAACCGATGAACTGGGTTTCCGTGAGAAAGCTTTTCCCCGTGACCTGCTGAATGACTTGTCCCGTGTTCAGGGTGATGGTAACGGTATCCGTCGGATCGGCCACGAGTTGAAGAAGCCAAAGAAAGCCATAGGTTGCGATGAACCAGATCGCGATGATCAGTTTCTTCATCGCGACGTCCTTCTTCATGAACTCACCTACGGGCCTGAAGAAGTTGATGTTTAGGTCTCCTGCGTGTTCCGACATGGGTCGCCTCCTGGTTGGCTGGTCTTGGGAGCGGGTTCTCGTGCAGGAGCGGGTGGTCCGCGCCTGAACCGTGCTTTCCTCCTTTCCGGCGGCGCGTCCCGGGCCGCCCCCGGGAGGCGGAATTGCGGGTGCCCGCCCTCGGCGCGGTCGCGGTGCCGCCCGCCGCGGTCAGTGCTTGGGGGGGAGTGCTCGGGCAGGGCGCGCCTTGCGGGCTTCTTTGCGGTCCATCCGCCAGGCAAAGAGAAACGACGCCACGACGGCCACGATCAGGACCAGGCCGCCGGTGTAATAGACGGGATCGGCCACGGAAGACTCCTTGGGTGGAGGAAACAGATGGCGCCCCCCCGGAGGGCGCGCGCGATCAAACAGCAAGTGCCGTACCAAAACACAGTTTTTCGAGGCAGTATTTTATTCGCGTGTACTTTCGGGGGGTTAGGAGGGGATCCCGGAAAGCGGAGGGCGAGGAGCGCGGCCGCCGCTGGCACCGCTGCCAGAACCGCAGGCCCGAAAATCAGCGACGGCGCAAAATCCTAGAACCGGATTCGGCTGAGGAAAGATTGCACATACATGAAATTGCAGGCATGTGCATGCGAACACGCGTGAGTAACGGCGTTTGCTGGCGTTTCTGCCAGGGCGGAGCGCGCGAATTGGCATTCGTGCCAGAGACGAAGCCGCGGCTCGGGGCTGCCCCGCCGGACCGGGGCCCCTGGTGCCCTCCAGCCCTTCGCGGGGTTCATCAATGGTGTCTATTCCAAACGCTGTGTTCTGGAGCCGTGAGCAGGTGCCCGAATCGCGCCGGCGAAAAAGGGGGCGCGAAGCCCGGGTCCGGGAAGGGGCCGCGCGAGAAAGGGAGACCCTGGGCCCGGCTGCCCTGGGTCGGCTCGCCGGTAGCGCGGCGCTAGCCCACGCCCTCGCGCGGGACCTCGCGGCGCTTCATCTTGCGGTAGATCGTGGTCACGTCCATTCCCGCCTGCGCGGCGGCCTCCTCCACGTTGCCCCCGGTGCTGCGCAGGAGCTGGGAGAGGTACTCGCGCTCGAAGCGGGCCAGCGCCGAGGCGTAGTCCAGGCCGGCCAGGGGGGGAGCGGGGGAGCCGTCGGGCGGGGGCTCGAGGAACTGGGCGACGACCCGGGCGCTCAGGGTGGCCCCGGTCTCCACGGCCAGGGACGCCTCCACCACGTTGCGCAGCTGGCGCACGTTGCCGGGCCAGCGACACCGGCGCAGAAGGTCCATGGCGTCCGGGGTGAAGCCTCGCACCTCCGTACCGAAGCGCAGGTTCTGCTCCCGCAGGAAGTGGGCGGCCAGGAGCGGGATGTCGGCCCCCCGGTCGCGCAGCGCGGGCATCCGCAGGTTCACGACGTTCAGGCGGTACAGCAGATCCTCCCGGAACTCGCCCCTCTTCACCGCCGCCCCCAGGTCCGCGTTGGTGGCGGAGACGATCCGCACGTCCACCCGGCAGGGCTGGGTTTCTCCCAGGCGGTAGAACTCCTTCTCTTCGAGGAAGCGCAGCAGGGTCTTCTGCACCCCCATGGGCAGGTTGCCCACCTCGTCCAGGAAGAGGGTGCCCTGGTCCGCAACCTCCAGGAGCCCCTTGCGGTCCCGGTCGGCCCCCGTGAAGGCGCCCTTGCGGAATCCGAAGAGCTCGCTCTCCAGGAGGGACTGGGGCAGGGCGCCGCAGTTGATGGCCACGAACTTGGCGTCCCGCCGGTCCGAGGCCTGGTGGATGGCCTGGGCCACCAGCTCCTTGCCCGTGCCCGACTCGCCGGTGATGAGCACGGGAAGCGGCCGGGCGGCCACCTTGCGCGCGGTCTCCATCACCGCGTGGAGCTCCGGAGAGTTGCCCACCACCTGCCCGAAGGGGCGCCGCTCTCCGAGCTCTTCCCGGAGCTCCCGGTTCTCGTACGCCAGCTCGGTCTGGCGCAGGGCGTTTCGGACGCGGTAGAGCAGCTCCTCGGGCTCGAAGGGCTTGGTGACCATGTCGTAGGCACCCTTGCGCAGCGCCTGGATCGACAGGTCCACGGTGGCGAAGGCGGTAATCATGATGACCGGGACCGCCCGGTCCTTCCGGCGGATGCGGTCGAGCATCTCCAGGCCGTCGAGCCCGGGCATCTTCACGTCGGTGATCACGAGGTCGTGCTGGCGGGGCTCGAAGGCCTCGACGGCCTCGAAAGAGCGCGTAAACGCCGAGACCCGGTAGCCGTTGTCGGAGAGCACCTCTTCGAGCATGCGGCACATGCTCTGGTCGTCGTCCACCACCAGAATGCCCCGGGTCGCCACGCCTAGACCTCCCCGTTGCCGGCGGCGGGCAGGGCGACCGTGACGCAGGTGCCCCGGCCGGGCTCGCTCTCGATGCGGATCCTGCCCCGGTGTTGTTCCACCAGTTGCTTCGAGATGGCGAGCCCCAGCCCCGTGCCCTGTGCCTTGGTGGTGAAGAACGGCTCGAACACCTTGTCGAGATCCTCCGGGGGGATGCCCGGGCCGTCGTCCTCGAAGCGGATCTCCACCCACCCCTCGGGCCCCCGGCGGGTGGCCACGATCAGGGTGCCGTGCCCCTCCAGGGCTGCCCCGGCGTTGAGGAGGAGATTGAGCGCCACCTGCCGGATCTGCCCCGGGTCCACCCGCACGGGGGGCAGGTCGGGGTCCAGCGCCCGGCGGATCGCGATGCCCTGGAGCTCGGTGTGGTTGGCCGCCACGTCGGCGATCTGCTCCAGCAGCGGGTTCAGGACCGTCACCTCCCGCTCGGGCCGGGGCAGCCGGGCGAACCCCAGGAGATCTTGCACGATCTTGCGGCAGCGGTTGCACTCGCGCTTGATCTGCGCCGCGTAGCGGTGTCCCGGGGCGCCCGGGTCGAGCTTGCTCTCCAGGTGTCCGGCGTACCCCAGGATGACCCCCAGGGGGTTGTTGATCTCGTGGGCCACCCCGGAGGCCAGCACCCCCAGGGACGCCAGGCGCCCCTGCTGGGCCAGGCTCTCCTCCAGGTGCCGGGTGCGGTCCAGGCCGTCGGCCATCTCATTGAACGCCTCGGCGAGCTTGCCCAGCTCGCCCCCCAGCTCCACCGGCACCCGCTCGTCCAGGCGGCCCCGCCGCACCCGCTGGATGGCGGCCACCAGGCGCCGCACCGGGCTGGTGAGCACGCTGGAGGTCCAGAACACGAGCCCCAGGCAGGCCAGCCCCACCCCCAGGGTCGAGACCAGCACCGTCTGGAGGATGCCGGCGCGCATCCGGTTGGGCTCCAGGTAGAACTCCTCCTCGTAGGATCCCACCCCCACCACCCAGTCCCAGGGCTCGAAGTGGTCGTAGCGCACGATCTTGGTGCGGGGCCAGAGCTCGTCGCGGTTCTTCCAGGGGTAGCGGATCCATCCCCGCTTGTTCCGACAGATCTCCCGGATGAAGAAGCGCCCCTCGTGGTCCTGTTCGTCCCAGATGTTCTCCCCTTCGTGGAAGGGGTGGATCGTGAGCGTCCCGTCCGCCGTCAGGGCGTAGATGTACCCGGTCGTCCCCACCTTCTTCGCCTTGATGCGGTCCTTGAGCGCCTCGAAGGCCGCGCGCTCGAAGGCGTGGTCCTCGTAGGTCTCGTCCAGGTAGCTCCCCGCGGCGACGATCCAGTCCCAGGGCGCGAAGTACCGGTAGGCCACCATCTTGTAGCGCGGGTGGGGGTCGCCCAGCACGGCGTTGCGCCACGGGTAGACGATGTAGAGGACCTCCCCCGGCCGGGCGTCCCGCGCCGCCGCGCACATCTCCCGGATGAAGTAGCGCCCGTCCTCGTCCTGGGCGTCGTAGATGTTTTCCCCCTCGCTCGCGATGTGGGCCTTCAGGTCCCCCCGGGTGGTCATGGCGTAGATGTACCCGCTCGCCCCCAGGTTCACGGCCTTGAGGGCGGCGCGCGCCTGGGCCTGGGCGGTGGCCAGGTTCACCCGGCCCCCGGATGCCTGCTTGTCCTGGGCCTCCACCAGGTTGTGGGCGAAGGTGGCGAGCGTCGCCAGGTCGCGTTCGAGGGTGGCCTTCTTGTCCTGTTTGTAGACCTCGAACTGGCGGTAGTGGGCGTGGAGGAGGTCGAGGGTGAACTGGGCGGTGCGCTCCAGGTCGTCGGCGCTGTTTCGGGTGAGCTCCCGGTACGCCCGCTCCGTGGACACGTACCCCACCACAGCGCCCACGGCGGCCATGGGCACCACCGCCAGGGGCAGCGCCACCGCCAGGAGCTGCCAGCGAAGATCGAGTCGGCGAAACCAGGTCAGCATGGCCGCGGTCGTCCCCAGCGCACCGGGGCGCCGGGCGCCCCTCAGGTGCGAGGCTACAAGCCGGTCCGCCGCTGCGTCAAGGAAACCGAAAGCCTGTCGATCCTTCGTCGCGGCGCCGCGGCCGGACCGAGAAGGACTCTTTCCTTGCGCCCTCGGCGCCCCGCAAGCTACAAAGGGACCACTCGCTTCCCGGGGGCGGCGCGATGAGGAGATTTTTCACAAAGACAATCTGACCTCGGAACCCGAGCGCTACGCCGCTTACACGCGTGAATACCTGGGCTGGGGAGTGTTCGCGTTGATGCCGCGGTGATGCGTTGGCGCATCCGGCGGATCGCCAACGGCTGTAGCGCGCAACAGTTGGCGGCTCGTCAAGATGCGTCCCAACGTAACTGCAATCCTGCCATCTTCGGCGCTCGCTCGATGATTTTCATGATTTCCGCCGCCGCAACTTCCGCCCGGACCCAGGGTCTCCTCCCTCGGTTGGTGGTGGATCGCCCCGTGCCCCACGCCCCGTGCCCCATGCTCTTTGCCCTATGCTCTTTGCCCCCCTACCCGCACCCCGTCCCGTCCCCTCGGCACTGCGTGCCCCGGGAGCAGCCGGCCCCGGAGCCGCGGCGCTTCAGAACGGCGACGCCCTTGCCGGCGTAGACCGCCTGGAGACCGAGCTCGATGAAGCCGCCCATCTCCACGGGGAGGACCCCGGCGTCCTCCAAGAGAGCCCGGGGCCCTTCGCCCACGCCGCTCACGAGAACTGCCCGGCAGTCTGCCAGCACCCGGGCCAGCTCCCGCCAGCGCTCGGGGCCCCCGCCCGGGGCAGGGGCGTCGCGCTCCTCCACGAGGCGAAAGCCGCCGCCGGGGGCGGGCCCCCACACCTGGAAGCGGTCCGCCTCCCCCAGGTGCCGGTTCACCAGGACGCCCTCCTGGGTGGCCGCCGCCACGTAGGGCCGGCCCTCGGTGGAGAGGGGGAGCTCCCCGGCGCACGCCTCCAGGAGGCCGGCGAGCTCCCCGGAGCGGTCTTCCCCGAGAAGCCCCACGGCATCGGCCCGGCACCGCTGGCAGTGGCGCATCTGGGGCAGGTGGGCGCCGGCAAGCTCCCGCAGCGCGGCGATGCGGGCCGGGGTGGGCTCCGGCAGGTCTGCGAAGGGGGTGCCGGTGTTGGGCACCATGGCCATGCAGTTGTGCACCGCCGCCCCCAGGGCCGCCACGGTGCGGGCGACCTTGGGTACGTGGTCCTCGTTGACGCCGGGGATGACGACGGTGTTCACCTTGACCGCGATGCCCCGCTCCGCGAGCCCCCGGACTGCCACGAGCTGGCGCCCCAGCAGGAGCTCGGCGGCGCTCAGGTTGCGGTGGATGACCTTGCCGTCCTTGGCCCAGGCGTAGATCTTCTGGCCGATCCTCGGGTCCACCGCGTTGACCGTGACGGTGACGTGGGAGACCCCCAGGGCGGCCACCGCGTCCAGGTGCGCCGGCAGGGCGAGCCCGTTGGTGGAGACGCACAGGAGCATCTGCGGGTAGCGCTCCCGGACGCCGCGCAGGGTCTCCAGGGTCTCGTCGGGGTTGGCGAAGGGGTCTCCCGGCCCGGCGATCCCCACCACCGAGAGCCGGAGCTCCTGCTCCACCACCCGCTCCAGGTAGCGCAGGGCCTGCACCGGCGAGAGCACCGCGCTCGCCACCCCCGGCCGGCTCTCGTTGGCGCAGTCGTAGCGCCGGTCGCAGTAGTTGCACTTGACGTTGCACGCCGGGGCCACCGGCAGGTGGACCCGGCCGCAGACCCCCCGGGCCTCTTCGTGGAAGCAGGGGTGTTTGGTGAGCTCGAGGGCGGTCGTGGGCATCATTGTCTTTTTGCTTTCCGTGGGAGGCGCACGTTGCTCGTTGCACGTTGCATGTTGGAAGAAGCTTCCTCACCACTCCACCAACGCGCCACGAGCCACGCGCAACGCGCCAGCATCACAGATATCCATACCCCACCGCCGATCCCTCCTGCTTGACCTCCAGGAGGGCATTGACGATGCGGTCGTAGAGGGACTGGGCGCCGCGGTAGCCCAGGTGGAGAAGGCGCTGGCCGCCGAAGCGGTCGTGGATGGGGAAGCCGACCCGCACCAGGGGGATCTGCCAGCGCCGGGCCAGGTGGTAGCCCTTGGAGTTGCCCACCAGGAGCTGGGGACCCAGGGCCTCGGCTTCCTCGGCGAGCTCGTAGAAGTCTGCCCCCTCGCGCACCGCCGGGGGCTCGGGGAGGAGGCCTTCGGTCACAGCCTGCACCGCCCCGGCCAGGCGCCCGCTGCGGCCCCCCGAGGCGCACAGCACCGGCCGCACCCCGATCTCCGCCAGGAAGGCCGCGAGCCCCACCACCAGGTCTTCCTCCCCGTACACCACGGCCTGCACCCCGGAGACCACCTTGTGGCCGTCCACGTAGGCATCCACGAGCCGCCCCCGCTCCAGGGCGTGCTCCCGGGGGGTCGCCCGGCCCGAGAGCTCCTCCAGGGCCCGGAAGAAGCGGTCGCTCTCCCGAAGCCCCACGGGCAGCCCCAGGGACCGCAGGGGCACGCCGAAACGCCGGGCCAGCACCGCTCCCGCCGTGGTCCCGGGCAGGGCCCGCCCGAACTCGAGGGTGGCCCGGGACCGCCCCATCCCCCGAAGCCGCGCCACCGGGGTGCCCCCCCGGGGCAGCTCCTCGTAGTCCTGGAGCGCCGGCCCGTCGAGGGTCTCGCTCAGGTCCGGGAGGATCACCCCGTCCAAACCGAAATCCCGAAGCAATTCCTTGAGGTGGCGAAGGTCTGCCGGGGACACCGACCCGGGGAAGAGGTTCACCGCGCCGGTGGGCTCGCCGGCCTCGCCCAGTTGCTCCGCCACGGCCCGCACCGCCGCGTGGAAGCCCTCGGCGTGGGTGCCGGAGTAGCTCGGCGTCGAGACCCGGACCAGGGCGGGAAGGGTCTCCCCGGCCGCCTCCTCCCGGAACTCCGCCAGGATGCCCGGCACGTCATCGCCGATGGTCTCGGTGAGGCAGGTGGTAGCGACGCCGATGAGCGCCGGGCGGTACTTGGCGATGACGTTGCGCAGTCCCTGCTTCAGGCTCGGCCCGCCCCCATAGACGGCCTGCTTCTCGCCCAGGGACGAGGAGGCGATGTCCATGGGCTCGCGGAAGTGGCTGATGATGTAGCGGCGCATGTAGGTGGCGCACCCCTGGGACCCGTGCAGATAGGGGATGGCGCCCTCGATGCCCCGGAACACCAGGCACGCCCCCAGGGGCTTGCAGAGCTTGCAGGCGTTGGTGGTGGACACGTAGGAAATCCGTGACCGGTGATCGGTGATCGGTGATCGGTCGGCGGGGGACTGGTCCGTCTCAGCCATGGCTCGCCTCCGCCCGCCGGGGCACGAAGCGCCAGACCGGGCTCATGACGGTGCGGTAGGCTTCGTCGGCGAAATTGAGCATCCCGACGAAGCCCTCCAGGGCCTCCTTGCGCTCGTGGTTGTGGTCGCAGAACCCCACCCCGAGCTTGTGGGCGATGGGCCGCTCCTTCACGCCGCCCACCAGGATGTCCACGTCCTTCTCCCGGACGAACTCGGCGAGCTCCAGGGGGTTCGCATCGTCCACGATGATGGTGCCCTCGTCGGTGATCTCGTAGAGCTCCCGGTAGTCCTCGGCCGTGCCCGTCTGGGAGCCCACCATCACCACGTCCATCCCGAGCAGCCGGAAGGCCTTGACCAGGGAAAAGGCCTTGAACGCGCCGCCCACGTAGATGGCCGCCCGCTTGCCCGTGAGCGCCTTCCGGTACTCCTGGAGCTTGGGGTAGAGCACCGCGAGCTCCTCCCGGACGAGCTCCCGGGTGCGGTCGAGCATCCCCGGGTCCCGGTCCGCGAAGAACCGGGCCACGTCGTAGAGGGACTCGGCCATGTCCTCCACCCCGAAGTAGGAGACCCGGAGAAAGGGAGTCCCATATTTCTCCTGCATCATCCGGGCGAGGTCCATGGTGGAGCCCGAGCACTGGACCACGTTCAAGGCCGCGCCGTGGGCCCGCCGGAGGTCGTCCACCCGGCCGTCGCCGGTGACGTTGGCCACCACCTCCACGCCCATGCGCTCGAAGTAGCCCCGGATGATCCAGATCTCCCCGGCCAGGTTGAAGTCGCCGAGGATGTTGACCGAGAGCGGCGAGATCCCGGCGGTGTCGCCGGTGCCCACCAGCCGCATCATGGCGCTGCAGGCGGCGTTGTACCCGGCGCGCTTGTTGCCCTTGAACCCCTCGGACTGGACCGGGATCACCGGGATGCCCTTCTCCGCCTCCACCCGCTTGCACACCGCCTCCAGGTCGTCGCCGATGATGCCCACGATGCAGGTGGAGTAGACGAAGGCCGCCTTGGGCGCGTGCCGGTCGATGAGCTCCCGGAGCGCCGCCTCGAGCTTCCCTTCGCCGCCGAAGATCACGTCCACCTCCTGGAGGTCGGTGGAGAAGGAGAGCCGGTGGAGCTCCGGCCCCGAGGAGAGGGCGCCCCGGATGTCCCAGGTGTAGGCCGCGCACCCCACCGGGCCGTGGACCAGGTGCAGGGCGTCGGCGATGGGGTAGAGCACCACCCGGGACCCGCAGAACACGCAGGCCCGCTGGCTCACCGCGCCGGCCAGGCTGTCCTTGTTGCAGGCCAGGGCAAACGCCTCGTCGCCCTTGCGGTGGACCTGGTCTTTGCGCGCTTCGAGGATCATCTCTGGCTCCGTGGGGCTTTGCGGTTGGACCTCGGAAAAAGCAACGGGCGTGCCGCAGTGCCGAGGCGCCGGCGAAAAGGGCCGGCAAGCGCGCGATAGAGCGGGTTGCGCGCGACGGGCAACGCCCAGCCGGCAAGATCCGGGCGCGTGGGGGCCTTCCGTTTCGTGGGAGAGGGCTTCGAAATTGTAAGGAGGAGGGGAAGGGGGGGGCGGACTACCGAGGATGGACCGCCGCGGAGGCCCGGCGGCGGTCCTCCATCTCTCGCCATCCCGGCACGTGGGCCGTCATGAGCGCCTTGAACACCCGGCCGTGGCTCGAGAAACGCAGGTGCAGCAGCTCGTGCACGATGACGTAGTCCTGGAACCTCCCGTCCTCATGGACGAGATCCGCCGCGAAGGTCACCGTGCCCGCCGAGGAGCACGAGCCCCACTTGTGCCGCATCTCCTGAACCCGGACGAACTTGGGGTTGACTCGGAGCTTGACGGCCCAACCTGCCGCGCGCCGCTTCAGCTCCTGGATCGGGTAGAGCGAGGGCCTACGACTCATCGTCGGCCAGCAGCATCCTCGCCACTCGATCGACCACCCGGGCGCGCTCCTCCTGGCCGAGGCCCAGGAGGGGCTTGTAGAGGGCGGCGCGAAAGCGGCGTTGCTCGTCCGGGTTGACCGCCGCGTTGGGGAACCGGCCGTAGAGTGCTTCGGCCTCCCGCGCCAGGTCGAGCGCACCGGTCCCCGCTGCGTTCAGATCATCATCTTCTCGCAGCGTCCAGTAGACGGCGAACGCGCGCGGCGAGAGCCCGGTCTCCTCGGCCGATCGGAGCGCCGCCTCCTTCTCTGCGGCCAGGGCGGCGAGCAGGTCCATGGCGGCCAGCCCGGTGACCTTGCGATTCTCTAGGTCTTTCAGGACACGTTCGGCGCGGTCCTTGAGCGGCTGCAGCACCGGCGCGGTTGCCGGCTTCTCGTCGATCTCCTGTTGCAGCCCGCGAACGAGGTTGAAGACTTTCCCTTCGTCGGTCCCCTTCTCTTCCCGCAGGGCTTCCAGCGTCTTCACGTCGAAGGTGATGCTTTTCGTCAGCCTGCCGAGCCCCTCCTGCTCCGCCTCGCCCTCGATGAGCCGCTTCGTCTTGTAGGCCAGGTCGGCGACGAAACCGACCTTCTCGGCGTAGGCGTTGCGCACCGCCGCGTAGAGCTGGGTCAGGCGCTTGTAGGTCTGGATGTGGTCCCGAAGCTCTGGCGAGGGCGAGAGGATCTCCCACAGCGCCTCCACCTCCTTGTATGCCTCGAAGAACGCCTTCCTCGCCTCCGGCGGGAGGAAACGACCGTAGACGAGGCGCTCGAGCCGTTCGTCGGCGCCGCCCTGCTCGCCCGCGTCGAGGTAATCTCGCTCGGCCTCCGCGATCTTCTGCTGAAAGTCGCGGAGCAAGGTATCCAGGTCCTCTATGACCCCGCTCACGTCGCTGGAATCGAACTGAAGGGCCTTCTTGAGCTCACGCAAGACACCCACGAAGTCCACCACCAGCCCGACCCGCTTCTGCACCCCATTCACGTCCACGTATGGGCGATTGGCCCGAGCGATCGACTGCAGGAGCACGTGGTCCCGCATGGGCTTGTCGAGGTAAAGGCAGTATAGGAGCGGAGCGTCGTAGCCGGTGAGCAGCTTGTCCGTGACGATGAGGATCTTGGGGTTCTCGGCCGGCTTCTTGAAGAGCAGACGGATGTCCTCCTCCCGTTCCGGCGAGAGCTGAAGCTCCGCCACCAGGGGACGGTCCACGGCGTCGGCCGCGTTGGCGGTGTAGACCGCCGCCGACCACTCCGAGGGCAGCAGCTTGTCCAGCGCCTTCTTGTACTTGGCGCAGGCCTCGCGGTTCACGGCCACGACGAAGGC
>JBFLZB010000069.1 GCA_040756475.1 Thermodesulfobacteriota bacterium | reverse complement strand
CGCTTCTCGGCCTCGTCGACCCACTGCCGTTCGCCGCGCAGCCAGGCGAGCACTTCCCGGTTGCCCTCGATGGTGGGGGGCAGTGCGTCGAGGGTCTCGACCACCGAGCGCAGGGCGTCGGGCGTGAGCCAGGGGTTGAAGTCGGCGAGCTTGGCCTCGAGCACATCGCGGAAGAAGGTGCCGGCGTCGCCGCCTCGCCTGGCACGGGCTTCCTCCGGTGTCACGGGCATCCAGCCGATCTCGACCGCGTGCCGGACCATCGGGAACTGGACCGTGCCGGCTTCGCTGATGCTGAGCGTGCTCATGAGCCCTTCTCCGCCGGCGGGAGGTCGCCGGAGACTTGTGGCTCACCCGTGAACCACAAATCGCGTTGTGGCTCAGTTTCGGCGAATTGTGAGCCACAACTCCCGACGCGAGGCCGCTCGACCCGTCGTCGCGCTCGACTCGTCCGGAGGATATGTCGATGAACACCGCTTTTCGTCGACATGTTTCCAGGATGTGTCGATGCCATCGACCTATCCCACCAACACCTTCAGCAGCGGCTCGTTGACGTAGTAGACCTCTCGCCCCTTCTTCACGCTGCTCAGGAGGCCGATAGCCTCGATCTCCTGCAGGTACTTCGAGGCTGCCTGCCGTTTGGCGATACCGGCCTCCTCCAGGAAGCGGATCTTGCAGTAGGGGTGGGTGAAGATGAGCTCCACGAGCTCTTTGGAATACCACTTCCCGCCCTTCTCCCGGGCGATCTCCAGAGCCCCGTCCATGAGATCTCGGATGGCCAGGATCTTGTCGCGTGTCGTACGCGCCGTCGCCTCCACGGCCTCGAGCATGTAGAGGACCCAATCTTCCCAGGCGCCCGCCTCGGTCACGGCCCGGAGCTTCGTATAGTACCCGGCCTTGTTCTGGATGATGTAGTGGCTGAGGTACAGGATGGGCTGCTCCAGCAGCTCCTGCTGGACGAGGTAGAGGATGTTGAGGATTCGGCCGGTCCGACCGTTGCCGTCGGTAAACGGATGGATCGCCTCGAACTGGTAGTGCATCACCGCGAGCTTCACGAGAGGGTCGAGCCCGTCCTCCGCGTGGATGAACTTCTCCAGATTCCCGAGCAGCTCCCGGATGCGAGCCTCGCCCTCGGGAGGGGTGTAGATCACCTCGCCCCGGCTGTTGGCGATCTTCGTCCCCGGAACGCGACGAATTCCGCCCATCGTTCCGGTGATGGTCCGGGCCAGTTCGACGAAGAGGTTCGTCGTCAGGAGCGGGCGCTTTCGAATCGCCTCGTATCCTGCCCAAAGGGCGTCCTGATAGCGGAGGACCTCTTTCGCGTGAGGGTCGACCTTTCCGGTCGCGCCATCCAGCGCCCGGTAGAGCTCGTCGTTCGTGGTAACGATGTTCTCGATCTCCGAGGAGACCCGTGCCTCCTGGAGGGCGATGGTCCGGATCAGCACACCCGGATTGGGGATCACCCCGCCCATGCCCTTCAGCTCGGCCAGCAGCCGGTTCGCCCCGATCGCCTTCTTGAGCACGGCCGGGGTCTCGAGCGGCACAGCAGGCGGCAGGAGGGGCAGGTTGTCGTACGGGAGGCTCGGGTTGAAGCTCATGAGCACAGCTCCCGCGGCCTTCAGATGTAGTACTTGAATGGCAACGGCGGCACATCTTTCCGCAGCGGCCCCGCCGTGAGGATTTCACCGACGGCGTTAGCGAACTTCAGGGTGACAGGGAGCCCATCGGCGAACTGGCAGGCGTTGTAGTTCAGTTTCGTCAGGGAGAGGACGTCCGACATGACGGTCTCGATACTCTCCTCGCCACGGCAAACCTCTATCTGCAGCGGGTTCGGAACCTCGCGACCAGGGTAGGTCCGAAGCCGCGGGACGAAACCCCGTGTCCAGAGGCTTCCCCGTCTTTTCCCCATCACGTAGGCGAGGCCTCGTAGCACAGGGTTATCGCCCTTCCGATAGATTTTGACCTCGCTTCCCGGTCGGATGCGTACGCCGATGACCTGGGTCGAGGAGCCAGCGCCGCGTTGAAATCCTGACCACTCGTCATCCCGCAGATTCACACGGCCGTGGACGAAGACTTGCTTGGGTGGCTGCCCCCGCTTCTGGCGGTACGTGTCTACGCAAAGGCGGATCACCTCCTCGGCGGCCCGTCGATCCAAGTGGTACTCGCCCGCCTTCCCGCCATACCAGGGCCCCACCGCACCCTTGAACACCACACCGTCCCCTGAATCGAGGAACATCTGGGCGGCGCAACACGCGGTACGGGAGTCCGATGCGGTTTGCACGTTCTTGTAGACGAGCCCGACGTAGCACACTCCTTCGCGCGCCCCCCCGAGTTTCCACGGCCTACCTCCGGCCTTGTAGAAGACCGCAGTCGCGATGTGCCATGCCACTGCCGACTTGAGCCCCTCCAGCTTCCGGTAGTCGTCTTCCTTCATGCCGTCGACGTCCGGGAACGTGATCGTCGGTTCCCGGACGATTTGAATCGGGGCGTCGGACGAGAGCAGACGCGCCTTCAGTTGGTGATGAAAGTTGAGCTCGTACCAGTAGGGTTCGGCGAGGGCGTTGCGTTCGGGGAAGAGCTCCGGCTCCCGGTAGAGGCTCCTCCCTACCCTCGGGGTGAGCCGTTCTGCCACTTCTACGCGCTCCGCCGCTGCGAGTCGAGACATCGGGCTGCATTTCTGTTTCACGAAGTCTGGGATCACCACGCACCAGACGTCCGGGCGAACGTCCTCTCCGTGGAGAGCTCTGACGATCGGCTCGGAGAAGAGGTCGACCGTTCGGAACACCCGCTGGTGGGCATCCGCGAGGTGAGCTCTCTCCTGCAGCTCAGCCGGATCGACGGTAAGCGTGAGGACGGGTTCCGAAGGCCAAGGAATCCCGAAGACGGCTTCGAAGCCGGGGAAGGGTGGGCGAGCGATGTCCTGAGCGCCGCACCCCACGGGCTTCTGGATCGAGGCGATCCACTTCCGAAAGCCGTCGATTGTGTCGGGTGTACCGATCAGCCCCCACCGGATGCCGTAGGGCTTCCCTTTGTCCAAGGGACCGAAGAGCGTAAGCCCGTCTCGCGGGTCTAGCATGGACTGGTCGTATCGAAACAGCAGCGAAGGCTCGCCAAAGTGAAGAAGCTCGTTCATCTGGGCACCTCCCCCGTGTCGCTTCCCTCCAGGAACTCGTCGTCATCCATCCAGCGGTCCCAGTCCAGGTCGCGGCGCGCGTGTTCATCCCCGTAAGAAACGGGGCTCTCAAACCGGAGTGGCTCTCGCCGAACTTCTACTGAGGTGCTGGCCGAAACCGGTAGGGAGAACGTCGGTGCTCCTTCCGCGAGCCACGACAGCGAACACAGTATGCGATCCCGCCAAGTGTCGTTCCACCAGTCCTTGCACTGCGTGCGGCGGAAGCGGTGGAGGCGGTCCTTTGATGTCCAGATGTTCTCGCCGTCGTCGGAGAACAGCACATGAGACTTCACGACGTAGGCGGGGGACGGCCAAAACCGCACGTCGGCGCTCAGAGCGAAGTGCCAATGGCGTTTCTTCGACTCTCCAGGTGGAGCATTGAGACTCCTCACGGTCGAGGCCCCGGTGAGGCCGCGTCTTCCTTCGAAGCCGTCCTGCAACCTGAAAGAGAGGATCTTCTTTGGGAGCAATCTATCCAGGAAGTACGAGGCTGCCCGGTCATTCGCAAGCAGGTACGTGGGAAGCCCCCTTCGTTCACAGGCCCGCTTCCATGCAAGAGACAAGAGCCGGTTGACGGCGTTTCTCCGCTCCTGCACGCCAACCGGGACTCCCGTCGTTCGGTCTTCCAAGACCGGACTTACGAGAACCGAGTCGCTACAAGCGGTCAGCCCTAGGTCCGTCTCCGGCGCGAAGGACGCCAGAAACTCGCCTACCCGATGAGAAGGATATGGCAGTTCGGCCGGAAGAGCCGGGTTCTTTCCAACTCGGTGAAGGTAGAGCACTTCCGGGAGGGCTACGATAGGGAACCAGTTGGAGAAATACTCTTCCGGGGTTTCCTGGACGATCTCTCTGCCCTCCATGTTCGTGCGCCACCATGCACTTACCGCCCCCGGATCGAAGCGTCGGTCTTTCGGCACGCGGTCCAGTTCCATCTTCTGCAGCAGAGCCCCGAGTCCGCCAGCCCAGCCCCGGCTGAATTCCACGGTGTTCAGACGGCTGATCTGAATGTTGATCTCCCGGTGCGGCAGATCGTCGATGTGCACCGGAATCACGAAGTCCTGGAGCCCCCGGTCCCTGGCGACGTTGAGTGCGACGTGCAATTCAGCGAGAGGGCCTTCCTTCTGGTTCGAGGTACGGGAAAGCACGTAAACGAACTTTGCGGTCCGCTCCCGGATGACCGTCTCGATGTCCCGCCAGAACGTCTCTCCCCCGAGCAGCTTCGTGAGGTCGCACCATACACCGTAGCCCGCACGCGCAAGCTGAAGGCTCAGCCAACGCGAAAACTCGTTGTCCTCGGGATTCGCGTGACTGACGAACACCATGCCCATAGTTCCCTCCGAACCATTCACGTGCCGAAGTCGTCCTTCTCTCCAACAGGCCCACTGTCTGCCGGGCGGCAGCGGGGCTCCAACACCGAGAGGTCGAGGTCCGAGACCCGGATCTCACCCGTCATCAGCTTGTGTAGCAGGGCCTTGAAGAGCTCTTCGAGCACCGCGCGCTTGCGGCGGTGCAGGTCGATCTTGCGGTCAAGGGCGTCGAGGATGGCGACGATTTCGCGCTGCTCGTCGAGGGTAGGGGGGAGCGGGAGCGGGAGAGAATCAATCGTTCCGGTGTTTAGATTGTACTTCCCGTCAGCCGCTGGCGTGGCTCGGCCAGCCACCAGAGCTGTCCCCACTTCTGAACCAAAGAAGAAGGCGATGTATCGTGAATCTACGTCCTGATTGAGTCGAGCACGAATCAGGTAGGACGCGAACAACGCACGTTCTGGCTGCCCAGAGTAGACAGCACAAGAGCCGAGCCTTTCGATCACGCCGTTGGTTCTGATGAAGATCAGATCTCCGTCGGCTAGTAAGTACTTCTCGGCTTCTTTATCCGGCAAGCCACAGTACTTCAGGGCAGAAACGTTCACGCGGCAAGGCTCGATATTCGGGATCCGAAGAACCGGATACTGCTGCGGCTCAGGGGAGCAGCGAGTGGAGATGCCATATTGGAGCCATTGACGCACGGCGCTGAAAGGAACGACCCCCCAGCTCTCCGGTACCAGCCCGATCTCGGTCTCCTTCTGCGCCTCGCCCCGCAGCCCGCGCGTGAACAACTCGCGCATGGCGGCGCGCTTGAGGTCCTGGGCGGCGGAGAACAGGCGGCCCTCAAGTTCGAGGCTGGACCGCAGCCCCGAAAAAACCGTGACAAGCTGCCGCTGTTCTTGGGGGGGGGGTAACGCGACCACAAGCTCACGCAGACGACTGCCGTTAATCGACGGGAGCGGCCCCGCATTGGCTAGGCCCGAGAGGTCGATGTTCAGAAAGAACGCGTAAAGGAACTCCGGAAGGCAGCGGTCTGGGTCAATCGGCCAAACGGCCATCATGTTGTTGTCGATGAACGCCGGCCTGGAAAGCTGTCGCTTCTTGTTGGTGTGAATAGCGGCGCCGACTTTCGGAAAAACCACGCTTCCTTTGGGTTTTGGTCCGCCAGAAATCATGTTACGGTCGGACTCGTCCACGTAGTTATTCGCCTGCGTCATGGACCACCCGTTCGCAGGCGAGTTCATGTCCGAAACCTTGTAGAAAGGAATGTCTCCCGCGGAACGCCCCTGTAACACAGGCGAAAAGGCGCTTCCACCCTGCCAGATCGTGATGTCGCCGAGGGGGACGTCCGCCCACTCCGCCGCCTTCATTCTTCGGTCTCCGCTCTTGCCAAGGGCTGGAGCAGTCGCATTAGCTGCGGGGTGAGGCGGGCGTCTTCTTCGGCAAGGCGGCCAAGCTCTCGGATGAGAGTCGGCACAGACGCCCCCTTCGATCCGCCGTTCTGCCCCACCCACCGGCTCGGGCTCAGGTTGTAGTCTGCCTCCACCGCCTGCTCCCGCGTGATGACCGCAACCTCCCCCTCGACCGCCTCCCCCTTCAGGTACAGGGCCGCCAGCGGGCGGACGTCCTCCTCGGGGATGTAGTTCTTGGGCCGGCCCTTCTTCACGCGGCGGCTGGCGTTCACGAGCACGATCTTGCCCTTGCGAGCGGCGGGCTTTCGCTTCGAGAGCACGACGATCACGCCCGCGGCGGTGGTGTTGTAGAAGAGGTTCTCGGGAAGGAGGATCACGCCGTCGACCAAGTCGCGGTCGACGAACCACTTGCGGATGTTGCGCTCCCGGTCCTCGTTCTTCGAGCCCGACCCGCGGGTGACCGCGCCGGTGTCGAGCACCACGGCGGCGCGGCCGTGGTCGCCCAGGCAGGCCAGGGTGTGCTGGAGCCAGGCCCAGTCGCCCTTGCCGGAGGTGACGCCGCCCGCCGTGCGAAAGCGGTCGAAGGGGTCGTTGGCGAAGAGGTCGGGCGCGAAGGGCTGGTTCCACATGGGATTGGCTACGACCAGGTCGTGGGTGGCGATCCGGCCGTCGCTCGTCCGAAACTTCGGGTTGATCATGGTGTCTCCGCGCTGGAGCTCCACCTCCATGTCGTGGATGATGGCGTTCATCTGCGCCACGGCGTAGCTCTCGGCCTGGAGCTCCTGGCCCGAGAGCTTCAGCGGCACCCGGCTCGTGGGGTCGAGCTCGCGGGCGACGAGTTGGAGCTTGATCAGGAGCCCGGCGGAGCCGCAGGCATAGTCGTGGCAGGTGTTGCCGGGCTTCGGGCGCAGAAGGTGCGCCATCAGGAAGCCCACCTCGGTGGGGGTGAAGAACTCGCCCGCGCTCTGGCCCGAGCCCTCCGCGAACTTCCGGAGCAGGTACTCGTACGCGCGGCCCAGGAAGTCAGGCTGCACGTCAGCAAGCCCCAGCCGGTAGCGAGGGTCCGAGAAGGTCTCGACCACGCCACGGAGCTTCGCCGGGTTCACGTCACGCTCGCCGTTTCGCTCTGCGGCGAAGTCCACGATGTCGATGACGCCCGAGAGGGAGGGGTTGTGCTTGACCACGGCCCGCACGGCCTTGGTGAGGTGCTCGCCGATGTCCTTGGGCGCGCTGGAGCGGCCCTTCTCGTCGCGGGGCCAGTCGTGCGGCTCGCGCCCACTCAGCACGGCCCAGCGGGCCTCGGGGGGCAGGTAGAAGCGCAGGAGCGAGTGGTCTGCCTCGGCGATCTCCAGTGCCGTCGTGCGGTCGCCGAACTCCTCGGCGAGCCGCTCGACCTCGTCGTCGAACACGTCGGAGAGGCGCTTCAGGAAGAGGAGCGGGAGAAGGTAATCCTTGAACTTGGCCGCGTCCTTCTCGCCCCGGATCGAGCAGGCCGCGTCCCAGAGCATCTGCTCCATGGGCTTTGTGGTCGGCGTCGCTCCGCTCGCGGCGCGTCTCCCGCGGGAACGTACGACCGGCGCAACCGTCTCGTCCGCCTGCGCCCCGTCCTCGAGCCCCGCCTCTCGGGCCAGCGCCGCGATGGCCTCCTGGGCGGCTCGCTGGGGTTTGGTACCGCCGCCTTCCCACCGGTTCACCGTGGCGAAGGATACCCCCAGTCGCTCGGCGAGCTGCTCCTGGGTCAGGTCGAGCTTGGCGCGAAGGGCGCGGAGAAGGGCGGGGAGGCCGGCGATGTTTGGCATGTATGCGATATATGCGATGTCGCATTCCTGGTCAAGCGGCAAATGGCCTCGCTGCATGCACAGAAACGGCCCGGGGCGGCGCGGGCGCGGGGCGAGTGCGACCGGAGCCCCTGGCGCACTTCCTCGGACGGCGGGTGGTCCACGGCCTGGAGCTCGCAGAACGGGTTATCGCTCACGGGCATCCCCTACTCCGATTCGGTCCGGTTCCACCGCGCCTTGGCGCGCTCCAGGAACGACGGCTCGGTGCTCGGCCCCCTTCCGGCGGCGAGCCTCTCGAAATCCGAGATGAAACCGCTCTTGCGGTGGTGCCGACCCCGGATCTCGGCCACGGTCCGCGCCCACTCGGCTTCCAGCCCCGCCTTCGCGAACAGGATCTGCGCACGTTCCATGTTTCGAAGGGCGGCGTCGTAGTACTTGCTCTTTCCCGCGTTCAGGATACGCAGGCCCTGGGCGCGCCACAGCCGGGCGGCCAGCTCGGGATGCTCCTTCTCGAGCTTCGATGCTGCGGGTTCCGTGACGAAGTGGCTCAGGCCCTCCAGCGCGGCGTCGGTGGCTCGGCGCAACCGCTCGGCCAGGCGACCGAGCTCCCGGGTCTTCAATAGGAGGGGGATGGTGAGGCTGAGCTCGGCGTCCTGGGCTGCCTCCATCGCCTTTTCGTGCCACGCCGGCCGGTCGGCCTTCGCCACGAGCTCCATCAGCTCGTCGTAGGCGTGCTCGCTGGGGTGTTCCCGGTACGCGGCCCAGGCGTGTTCGAGCGCCTCGCCTCCCCGCCCGAGCTTCGTGAGGAGCTGGCGACGGAGGTTGGTGAGCTCCACGGTGCTCATGAACCCGCGCGGCCCCTGGCCGGCGAGGCCGATCCCCCGCTCCGCCCAGGCCAGGGCTTCCCCGGGCTTTCTCCGAGCCACAAGAATGGTGGCCAGGGCGTGGCAGTCCTCCGGGGTGAGGCCGGCTGCTTCCGCCAGGGCGAGATAGGCCGTGTCGTTTCGCTGCGCCTTGTAGACGGCCCGCAGGACCTCACCCCAGCGACGGCGCCGGTAGGCCGCGTCGCGCACGGAGGAGCCGCCTTTCGCCGGTTCCTGCGACACCGCATCGAACCGTTCCCGCACTTGCCGCCCGAAGGCCGCGAGGCCGGGGCGGTCGAGCATCCGGACCAGCTCCTTCTCCAGGCCGTGGCAGAACCCGTAGGGATCCTCTTCCATCCACGCCAGAAGGCGGGCCGAGGTCTCGTCCGGGTCGGCCCCCGCGGCGCGCCGGGCCTTCACCCAGCCGAGGAACAGAGCCTCGACGAACTGGCCGAAGACGCCGCCGGAGTCGTCGACCTCTTCAGCCTTCTCGTGGCACCCAGCGAGGAACGTCTCATAGAGCGCAGCGGCGCGGGCGGGCTCGGTGCCGGCGAGCGCCCCAATCAGAGCTGCAACCTCTTCGAGGCCGGTCACAAAGGACCAGCTCTCGCCGTATGCGACGAAGCACCCGGGCCGGAGGGCGGCCTCGATGGTGTGCTCCAGGACGTCGGCCTTTCGGCGCATGGGGTCTCCTTTTTGAGGGGCTCGGCGCTCTCTTGTCCTTCGATCCGCCGCTGGGATATACGTTGCCCACTGCGGGCCGTCAAGGACGGCGCAGGGGGCACGACCCCCCGGAGAAGCGACCCGATTGCGGGATGGAGGAGCCCTTGGCCGCAAAGACCCGTTCCCGATCCACGCCGAGTGTCTACCGGCTCACGGTGACCTTGACGGGCGCGAAGCCGCCGATCCGGCGCCGCTTCCGGGTGGCCTCGGACCAGACGCCGGCCGAGCGTCACCCCATGCTCCGCTCTCTCCGCGCCCCGGCGCGCGCTGGACACTAGGGAGGATCAGGGATGGCCCGCGTCGTCTCGGCAGGAGGGGCCCCCTCGGACCTCCGGTCTCTCCTGGAGAACGTCTACGGCGCAGATGCCTTGAAGGCCTTTGCGGGCCTCCTGGGGGTGCGAGGGGTGACCCGCAAGGCCGAGATGGCCGCTGCTGTGGCTGCGGCCCTCCTCGGCCGAGGCCTCCACGGGTCCCGGCTCGAGGAGGTGTGGGCACGGCTCGACGACTTGCAGCGCGCCGCGGTCTCCGAGGCGCTCCACGGCGGCGCCTTCCAGCCGGAGCGCTTCCGCGCCAAGTACGGGGCCCTGCCGTCCTGGGGCGACCTCTCGGGGTGGAAGCCCAAGCCCTCGCTCCTCGGCTTGCTCCTCGTTCCGAGCGCAGGCGGGTACCGCATCGCCCCCGAGCTGGCGGAGCGCCTCCGTCGCCTCGTGCCCCCGCCCCGGAGGGAGGAGCTCAAGACCCTCGACGAGCCGGCCTCGCAGACCGCCGGGGAGCTCGAGGAGCCCCTCCGGCTCCACGACGGCGAACGGGTGGCCCGCCAAGAGCTCTTTGCGGTGCTCCGCCTCGTGGACCGGGGCAAGGTGCAGGTGAGCGACAAGACCGGGAAACCCTCGGCCAAGGGCTTGGCCGAAGTGGGCGCGGCACTGGTGGGGGGCGACTTCTACGGCCCCGAGGACGAGCCGGGGCACCGCTGGGCCGGCGTGATCGGACCGATCCGGGCCTTCGCCTGGCCGCTGCTGCTGCAGGCGGGGGGGCTCGCCCGAGTCACGGGAACGCGCCTCGAGCTTGCGGCGGCCGGCCGCAAGGCCCTGACCCTGCCGGCCCACGAAACCCTTGGCCTTCTCTGGCGCAAGTGGCTGGGCAACACCGGAATCGACGAGTTCAACCGAGTGGAGGCCATCAAGGGCCAGAGCGACCGCAAGCGGCTCACCGCCGTTGCCGGCCGCCGGGCCGCAGTCGAGGAGGCCCTCCGGAATTGCCCCCCCGGACGCTGGGTCCCGGTGGACGAGCTCTTCCGATACATGCGCTCCGCGGGCCACACCTTCCACGTGGCCCACGACCCCTGGAAGCTCTATATCGCGGAGCCCCGCTACGGGAGCCTCGGCTACGCGGGCTCCCACGACTGGCCCATCCTCCAGGGCCGTTACGTACTGGCGGTGGTCTTCGAGTACGCGGCGACCCTGGGCCTCGTGGATCTGTCCTTTACCTCGCCCAGCTACGCCCGGGAAGACTACCGCGGTCTCTGGGGCGTGGACGACCTCTCGTTCCTCAGCCGCTACGACGGGCTCGCGTGCCTGCGGTTGAACGCGCTCGGCGCCCATCTGCTCGGCGTCGCCGAAGGCTACGAGCCCGCCGCGCCCGAGCCTCGAAGCGGCCTCAAGGTGCTCCCGAACCTGGAGGTGGTCGCCTCCGCGGGCCGCTTCGACGCGGGAGACGAGGCGCTGCTCTCGGTCTTCTGTGCCCGCCGTTCCGAGGCCGTCTTCTGCCTCGACCGCGCCGTGGCCCTCGCGGCGGCGGAGAAGGGGCACCGGGCCGAAGAGCTCGCCACCTTCCTCGGGCAGGCCTCGTCCTCGGGCCTGCCCGACACGGCCCGCGCCTTCCTAGACGATCTCGTGCACCGGGCGGCGATGCTGCGGCTGAAGGGGCACGCCCTGCTCGTGGAGTGCGCCGACGAGGCCGTGGCCCGGCGGATCGCCCACGACCGCCGGACCACGGCACTCTGCGCCCTCATGGGAGATCGGACCCTCGTGGTGCCGGCCCCCGCCGAAGCGGCCTTTCGCCGGGCCGCCCTGGAGCTCGGCTACCCCCTGCTCGCGGTAGAATCCGAAAGCGGCAAGCGTCCGTGAGCAAGCCCCGGCCGGACAACCCGCTGATCGTCCAGGGCGGCGGCATGGTGCTCCTGGACCTCCATAGCCCCAGGGCCGACACCGCACGCCAGCGGCTTGCGGCCTTCGCCGAGTTGGTGCGGAGCCCCGAGCACGTCCATACCTATCGGATCGACGCCCTCTCCGTCTGGAACGCGCGAGCGGCGGGCCTCAGTGCCGAGGCGATGGCCGAGACCCTGGAGGACTGCGCCAAGTACCCGCTGCCCGAGGGGTACCGCTCGCAGCTCTTGGAGCTCGCCAGCCGTTACGGGCGGGTAGTCCTCGGCCCCGGAGAGAAGGGACCTGTGCTGCACACCGACACCCAGGCACTGGCCGTGCTCCTCGCGGCCGACGCCGGGGTCGCTCCCCTACTGGGGGACCGAGTCGGCCCGTGCGCGTTTTCCTTCGCCCCTCGGGACCGCGGCTGGCTCAAGCAGGCCCTCACGGCGGCAGGCTTCCCGGCCGAGGACCTGTGCGGCTACGAGGACGGCGACCGGTTGGCCGTCGAGCTCCGCGACGGCAGGCACCCGGCACCGTCCTTCGCCTTGCGGCCGTACCAGGAGGAGGCCGCGGCCGCCTTCCTCGGTTCCTCCGGCCGACCTGGAGGAAGCGGCGTGGTCGTGCTCCCCTGCGGCGCCGGAAAGACGGTGGTCGGTCTGGCGGTCGTAGCGGCCCTGTCGCAGCAGGCGCTCGTCCTTTGCACCAGCAACACCGCGGTGGCCCAGTGGCGCCGGGAGCTTCTCTCGAAGACGACCGTCCGGGCCGAGGACGTGGCGGAGTACTCGGGCGAGAGGAAAGAGGTGGGGCCAATCACCCTCGCCACCTACCAGATGGTCACCTGGCGGCCGGCTAAGGACGCCGACTTCCCTCACCTCGCCCTCTTGGACGTCCGGCGGTTCGGGCTCATCGTCTACGACGAGGTGCACGTGGTGCCGGCCCCCATCTTCCGGGCCACGGCGGGGCTGCAGGCACGGCGGCGCCTGGGGCTCACGGCGACGCTCGTGCGAGAAGACGGCCGCGAAGCCGACGTATTCTCCCTCATCGGCCCCAAGCGCTTCGACATCCCATGGCGGATCCTCGAGGACCAGGGGTTCGTAGCCCAGGCCGCGTGCACGGAGCTGCGCGTCGCTCTGTCGCCCGAGCGCGAGCTCGCCTACGCGCGGGCGCCGCGGCGGGCCCAGTTCCGGGTCGCTGCGGAAAATGAGCGCAAAGAGGCGCTCGCCGCCGAGCTTCTCGACCGCCACCCCGGAAGCCGGGCGCTCGTGATCGGCGAGTACCTCTCGCAGCTCGAGACCCTGGCTCGCACCCTCGGCGCGCCCCTCGTGAGCGGCAAGACCCCCGAACCGGAGCGCCGGCGGCTCTTCGACTCCTTCCGCCAAGGCGGCGTGAGCCGCCTCGTGCTCTCCCGGGTGGGCAACTTCGCCCTGGACCTGCCGGACGCGGACCTCCTGATCCAGGTCTCGGGCACCTACGGTTCCCGCCAGGAAGAGGCCCAGCGTCTGGGCCGGATCCTTCGCCCCAAGGCCGACGGCCGGGTCGCCCATTTCTACACCCTCGTCTCCCGGCACACCTGCGAAGAGGACTTCGCGGGGAACCGCCAGCGGTTCCTCACCGAGCAGGGATACGCCTACCGGTTGGAGGTGGCCGGCTCCCCGTGAAGCCCGCCTCGCAACAGCCCCGAGACGTCCCCCTCCCGTTCCCCGTCACAGCAAGTGTTCCTCCGCCACCCCGCCCTCTTCCAGGGCGTCGAGGATGGCGTCCACGGCGTCTTGGGTGACGCCGCCGTACCAGTGGCCCTCGGGGTAGACCACCATGGCGGGGCCGTTGTCGCAGACCTTGAGGCAGCTCGTGCTCGAGACCAGGGCGTCGAGCCCCCGGTCGGCGAGCTCCGACTCCAGGTAGGGCAGGAGCCCCTGGGCGCCCTTGGCGTGACAGACGCCCTTGGGCTCGGTGCCGCGGAAGCTGGAACAGATGAGGAGGTGGTATCGGGGCTTTTCCATGGCGTTTGTCCGTCGTCAGTTGTCCGTTGTCAGTTGTCCCGCCGGTTTTCCGCCGCTCCGCGGTCCTCCAACGGACCACGGACAACGGACCGCTACCCAAACAATCCGTAATCCATCAGGAGCTTCTCCAGCCCCGCGATGGGGAGGGGCTTGGGGACGACGAACATGTCGTTGCCGTCCATGGCCTGGGCGAGGTTCCGATAGTGCTGGGCCTGCTCGTGCTCCGGGGTGTAGTCGATCACGGTCTTCCTGTTGATCTCGGCCCGCTGCACCTGGTTGTCGCGGGGGAGGAAGTAGAGCATCTGGGTTCCGAGCTGCTTGGCCAGGGCCTTGATCATCTCTTCTTCGTTGTCCAC
This sequence comes from Thermodesulfobacteriota bacterium, assembly GCA_040756475.1. Taxonomy (NCBI): domain Bacteria; kingdom Pseudomonadati; phylum Thermodesulfobacteriota; species Thermodesulfobacteriota bacterium. The sequence continues at coordinate 8,787 of JBFLZB010000069.1, read as the reverse complement.
CTGGCGGCTGTTGCAGATGAGGCCCCCCAGGCGCACGCCGCCGGCCTGGGCGTACTTCTGGATGCCCTTGCAGATGTTGTTGGCCGCGTACATGGCCATCATCTCGCCGGAGACCACGATGTAGATCTCCTCGGCCTTGCCCTCGCGGATGGGCATGGCAAACCCGCCGCAGACCACGTCGCCGAGCACGTCGTAGAAGACATAGTCGAGATCCTTGTCCTCCTCGTAGGCGCCGAGCTGCTCCAGGAGGTTGATCGAGGTGATGATGCCGCGCCCGGCACAGCCCACGCCCGGCTCCGGCCCCCCGGACTCGACGCACACCGTGTTCCCGTAACCCGGCCGCGCCACGTCGTCGAGTTCCACGTCCTCCCCCTCCTCCCGCAGGGTGTCGAGCACGCTCTTCTGGGCGAGGCCCCCGAGGAGCAGCCGCGTGGAGTCGGCCTTGGGGTCGCACCCCACGACCATCACCTTCTTGCCCATCTCCGCGAGCCCGGCCACCGTGTTCTGGGTGGTGGTGGACTTGCCGATACCGCCCTTGCCGTAGATCGCGACTTTTCTCATGGGATACCTCCGTTGCTGCCCTGGGTGGGTGGAGACGCCCCAGGTAAGAGCAACGGCCGTGCCAGGGGCGGCGGAGGGCGGCCACGCCGCGCAACAGCGCGAAATGTCGGGCTCGCCGCGGTTCGAGCGGCGTTCCTGCCGTCAGGGCGGGCGGCCGAATGTTACAGAACCGAAGGGGGGAGCCTTCAAAAGGGAAGGAAGCGGCTGTGGGGACCGGGACGCGGGGCGCCGGCTAGGGGCGAGGCCTGACTCGGGTCCGGCGTTCGGGGCAGCGGGGCCCGCCACCTCTTTGGCGGCGCGGCCTACCGCGCAGGGCAGCCATGCCGGGAAGCCCCTCGGCCCACGGCGGTATCGGTCCAGGGGCTCGGCGGCTCAGCCGCCCGTTGCGATAGGACGCCACGAACCGGTAGGGTTCTGCGCAGGAGCTGTTGTCAAAGAGGTAGACGGCGTCGACCAGGGAGACGGCTTGGCGCAGGTTGCCCAGTGTTCGGGACGGTCCCCCTTCCTGATCCGGTCGGCCACCTCGGCGCGCGTCGGCGACGCGGCGACGGATTCGAGGAGCGCCAGGACGGCTTCGCGCCTCGGCGCGCTCGGAAAGGCGGCCGCCGCGTCGCCGCCGCTCCCCTTGAGCGCCAGGGCGTCGCCGTGCTGGAGCACCGCCTCGGCCGCTCTCCCGAGCCGAGCCCAGTGCTCCACGGGCGTAACCGGTCGAGCGCGGATCCGGTCCGGTTCCTCTGTAGGAGCCAGCTCCTGCTGGCGATGTCGGCCGAAGGCCGACCCTTCTCCCTGCCGCTGGCGCGGCAAGTCGCCTGCGGGAGCAGGCTCCTACACTCGTTTCTCGTTGTCCTCCGGAGAGAGAGCGGCCGGCCGGTTACACCCGTGCTCCACCTGAGCCGCGAGGGACCGGCTGGCGGCTTCCGCCTCGGCGCGAGCCAGGCGAACCAACTCGTCGGAGAGCTTTACCGGCATGCCCATGGCTCCTCCGCTCGCATGAGGTAGCACAATGCTACCTGGGCGCGGCACCGGGCGAAGGGCTGGAAACACCGCCAGTCCGACCCGCAGACCGATCCTCAGAGCACGTCGTCATCCCCTCTTCCTCCAGCACACGAGCCTGGTTCCCTCCCACCCGGCCTTCTCGTAGAAGGCGAACGCCGGGGCGTTGTCCCGGTCGGCCAGGAGTTGGAGGCGGGTGAGTCCGCGCTCCAGGGCCCAGGCCTCCAGGGCCGCGAGGAGGCGCCGGCCGAGCCCGCGGCCCCGGTGCTCCGGGGCGACCACCACGTCCTCCACGAGCCCCACGGGGCCGCCTTCGGCGGTGGAGACCAGGACCTGCACGGTGGCCATGCCCACGGCCCGGCCGCCGGCGTCGGCCACGAAGACCCGCCGGTCTTCGGAGCCGTCGAGGAGGAGCATGAGGCCCCGGCGCTGGCGCTCCGGGTCGGGGGTGAAGTCCGCTTCGAGGGAGAAGAGGTCGCCCAGGAGTGCCACGAGGGCTTCCAGGTCGGAGGGCCGGGCGGGGCGGAGGTTGGGCTCGTGGGGATCACGCATACGGGTTCGCGCCTCGCTTCGCCGGTTTCCACCGGCTGTGGCGGATCGGTCGATGCGGCACGGGGCGATGCTCCGGGGCTCCCGGAACCCGCCCCGTGATTCGGTGGTGGATTCTGGGACTCCGGCTCCATCCCGTCCGCTCCAGGCGAAGGCCCTGCGGTCCACCCGTCCGTCGCCGGCGGCCCGTTTCGTGCCCTCACATCACCAACTCGAAGCTCTCCTCCGGGGCGTCCCGGTCCTGGCGGTCCAGGAGGGCGTCGAGGATCTTTTCCAGGAGGCGCATGGCGCCGCGGTAGCCCACGGTGGGGAAGGCCACGTGGCCGATGCGGTCCAGCACGGGGAAGCCGTGGCGTACCAGGGGGATGTCCTCGTCCCGGGCGATATACTTGCAGTAGGTGTTGCCGATGATGAGGTCCACGGGTTCCTGCTTGATCCACTGGTGGAAGAGGAAGAGGTCTCCGCCGGCCTTGACGTTGACCGGGCCGGGCGCCCCGGCGGCGAGCTCGCGGACGCGCCGCTCGACCTCCTTGCCGGGGGTGCCGGTGACGACGTGGGCGGGGCGCATGCCCAGGCTCACGAGGAAGCCGGTGAGGGCGACCACCTGGTCGGGGTCGCCGGCCACGGCGACGGAGCGGCCGTGGAGGTACTGCTCCATGTCGGTGATGAGGTCCAGAAGCTGGCCCCGCTCGACCGAGACCGCCTCGGGCACGGCCACTCCGGCCGTGCGGCGCAGGGCGTCCACGAACTGGTCCGTGGCCAGGAGCCCGATGGGCAGGTCGAGCTGCAGGGCGGGCACGCCGCACTTGGCCTCCAGGGCCCGGGCCGCCGGGCTCGAGGCGGTGCTGCCCAGGGCCAGGGTGGCGCGGCGTGCGCCGGTGGACCGCAGCGCCTCGAGCGTCACGCCGCCCCGGGGGTAGAACTCGTGGCGGCCGGTCTGGGGTGCGTCGAGGACCCCCGAGGTATCCGGGAAGACCACGGCCTCGACCCCCAGCGCTCGGGCCAGGCGCTGGATCTCGGCCATGTCGGCGGGCTCCACGTACCCGGGGATGATGTTGACCCCGCTGCCCTTTTCCCGCCCGGGCTCGGCGAAGTAGTCCACCATGGCCTTCGTCATGGCGGCGAAGCCCGTGACGTGGGAGCCCACGTAGCTCGGGGTGTTGGCGTGGATGACGTGCCTGCCCTCGGGGATCTTGCCCGCGTCCCGGGCCGAGGAGACGATCTGGGGGATGTCGTCCCCGATGGTCTCGGACAAACACGTGGTGTGGACGGCGATCACGTCGGGCTCGTAGAGGTGGAAGATGGCGTCCACGGCCTGGGTGAGGTTGGCCATGCCCCCGAAGACCGAGGCGCCCTCGGTAAAGGAGCTCGTGCCCGCCATGATGGGCTCCTTGTAATGCCGGGTGAGCATGCTGCGGTGGTAGGCGCAGCACCCCTGGGAGCCGTGGCTGTGGGGAAAGCACCGGTGGATGCCCAGGGCGGCGTACATGGCCCCGATGGGCTGGCAGGTCTTGGCCGGGTTGATGGTGAGCGCCGAGCGCTCCTGGATCTCCGCGGGGGTGTGTCGCAGCAGCATGGCTGGCCTCGTGGCGGGTAACGGGTGACGGGTGACGGGTGACGGGGACTGCCGGCTCCCCTCAGCCGCAGGCGTAGACGGCCTTTGCTTCGGGGGCTTCCTCGGCTTCCCAGGGCGGGGTCACGTAGGTCCAGACCCGGCTGTTCACCATGCGGTCGATGTCGCGGTAGAAGTTCGCGGCGCCCCGGAAGCCGGCGTAGGGCCCGCCGTAGTCATAGCTGTGGAGCTGCTTCAGGGGGATGCCCCACTTCTGTACCGCGTACTTCTCCTTGATGCCGGCACAAAAGATGTGGGGCCGGTACTTCTTGAGGAGCACTTCGGTCTCGTGGTGGCTGATGTCGTCGATGACCAGGGTCTTCTCGGCCATCTCGGCCATCATGCCCTGGTACTCGGCAAATGAGAGCCCCCCCGCGCCCAGCCGGGCGGCCTTCTCGGGGCCGGTGCGGGGGCGGAAGCGGGCGGGGTCGGGCTCGACCTCGAGCTCCTCGATGTTGCGGCTGTCCGCGTCCACCTTGACGGAGGGAAGCACCGCCCGGCCCTCGTAGTCGTCCCGGTGGCCGAACTCGTACCCGGCGGCCACGGTCTCCATCCCGAGCTCCCGGAAGAGCTCCTGGTAGTGGTGGGCCCGGGAGCCTCCCACGAAGAGCATGGCGCGCTTGCCGGCGGTGCGCGGACGCACCTCGGCGGCGGCCCGCTCCACCTCGGGCAGCTCCTCGGCGATCACCTGCTCCACCCGCGCCAGGAGCTCCGGGTCCTCGAAGTACTGGGCGATGCGCCGCAGGGACTTGGCGGTGGCCTGGGCCCCGATGAAGTTCACCTTGATCCACGGCACCCCGAACTTCTTCTCCATCATGTCGCCCATGTAGTTGATGGAGCGGTGGCACATGATGGCGTTGAGGTCGGCCGTGTGGGCCCGGGCGAACTGTTCGTAGGTGGCATTGCCGCTGAAGCTCGCCACCAGCGTGATGCCGCACTTCTCCAGGAGGCGCTCGATCTCGAAGGCGTCGCCCCCGATGTTGTACTCCCCGAGGATGTTGATCCGGTACTCGCCCTCGGGGGTGGTGTCGTCGAGCCCCACCACGTGCTTGAAGACCTGGTTGTTGGCGATGTGGTGGCCGGCGGATTGGCTCACGCCCTTGTACCCCTCGCAGGAGAAGGCGAACACGTTGATCCCGAGCTCTTCCTTCATCTCCCGGGCCACGGCGTGGATGTCGTCGCCGATGAGGCCCACGGGGCACGTGGCGCACAGCGCGATGGCCTGGGGGCGGAAGGTCTCGTAGGCCTCGCGCACCGCCTGCCTGAGCTTCTTCTCGCCCCCGAAGACGATGTCTTCCTCCTGCATGTCGGTCATGAGGGCGTAGGGCATGTAGTTGACGTCGTCGGGGCCCTGGGTGCGGGTCTGGTTGCGGCGGGTGAGCCAGGAGTAGAAGCCGCACCCCACCGGCCCGTGGGTAATGGTGAGGATGTCGCGCACCGGGCCCAGGATCACCCCCTTGCACCCGGCGTAGGTGCAGCCCCGCTGGGTGATGACCCCGGGGGAGGTGCGGGCGTTGGCGTGGATCTCGGGCACGCGCCCCGCCGCGTCGGGGGCGCGGTTCACCACGATCTGCTTCGCGCGCTTCTTGGCCACCTTGGCTGGGAACTTCTCCAGCATCGCCTGCTTCACGGCTTCCGGGTCGGGCAGGGCGTGGGTCTTCGCAGCTTCCATGGTCCGGCTCCCTCTGGCTGGCAGGGTCTCGCCCGCGGGGTCCGCGGGGCCTCGCCGAGAGGGAAGAGCAACGGGCGTGCCAGGAGGCGGCCCCCGCCGCCTGCGTTGCAGGGCATTGCATGCCCGACGGGCGTCTGCGGCGATGCTGCGCGAAGGGAAAGAACCTGCGGAGCGGGGGAGCGCCTACGAATTTGAGGGCGGGTCCTTCGGTTTTGTCAGGGGAGGTCCAGGCTCTCGGCGCGCAGAAGTGTCGGGGCAAGCCCCGACCCGCAGCTGCCGGCGGGCGGCGGGTGGGTCGTAGGGGGACAGGGTGCGCCCGAGTGGGCGGGTGGTAGTGCGAAGGCGGGCGCACGCGGTGCGCCCCTACCATGGAGGCGGCGGGCGGGTCGTGAAGGCGCACCGGCGGGGCGGGCGAGGGGGCTCAGGGGGCGGGGGGGCCTGCGCCGGCGGCGCGGCCGTCGAGGACCCGGTCGTGGAGCCCGAACTTTCGGACCTTGTAGCCGATCTGTCGCAGGGTGATGCCGAGCTCCCGGGCCGCCTGGGTCTGGTTCCAGCGGTTGCGCTCGAGGGCGGACAGGAGCTCCCGGCGCTCGACCTCCCGCAGGGAGGGGCGGTCCCCGCCGGCAGGCCCCGGGCTGGCCTCCCCGGCCCCGTCGAGGCCGTCGAGGCCCGCCAGGTAGGGGGCGAGCTCCCGGGCCTCGATCCGCGGCCCCTCCGCCACGATGGCCAGGCGCTCGAGGATGTTCTCCAGCTCCCGCACGTTGCCGGGCCAGGCGTACCGGTCCAGGGCCGCCAGGGCCTCCGGGGCGAGCTCCAGGGGCCGGCCGTATTCCCGGGAGAGCTTCTTCAGGAAATGGTCGGCCAGGCGGGGGATGTCCTCGTGGCGCTCCCGCAGGGACGGGAGGCGGATGGGGAAGACGTTGAGGCGGTAGAAGAGGTCCTCCCGGAACTCGCCCCGGGCCGCGCCCTCGGCCAGGTTGCGGTGGGTCGCCGCGACGATCCGCACGTCCACCCTCAGGGTGCGGTTGCTGCCCACCCGCTCGAACTCGCGCTCCTGGAGGAACCGCAGCAGCTTGGCCTGGAGGCCCAGGGGCAGGTCCCCGATCTCGTCGAGGAAGATGGTGCCGCCCTCCGCTTCCTCGAACCGCCCCGGCTTGGCCGCGGTGGCGCCGGTAAAGGCCCCCCGCTCGTGGCCGAAGAGCTCGGACTCGAGGAGCTGTTCGGGCACGGCGGCGCAGTTGACCTTGGTGAACGGAAAGGTGCTGCGGGGCGAGAGCTCGTGGAGGATGCGGGCGGCCAGCGTCTTTCCCGTGCCCGATTCCCCGAGCAGGAGCACGGTGGCCCGGGTGGGCGCGACCTTCCGGACGAGCTGCTGCACCTCGGCCATGGCCGGGCTGGCCCCCACGAAGAGCAGGTCCTGGTACCGGTCCGAGAGCTCGGCGCGCAGGGAGAGGTTCTGGCGGATCAGCCCCTCCTCCCGGGCCTCCACCTGGCGGTTCAAGCTCACGAACTGGGCCACCAGGGCCGCGAGGATGGCCAGAAACTCCGCGTCCTCCCGCAGGGCCACCTCGTCGCCGAAGACCCGGTCGGCGCTGAGCACGCCGATGGGGGCGCCGTTCAGGAAGATGGGCACGCCCAGAAACGAGATCCGCCCCTTGTCGATGCTGCGCGCCCCGGTGCGGTTGAGAAACAGGGGCTCCCGGCGGATGTCGGGCACCACGAAGGGCTCCCCCGTCTGGAAGATCCGTCCCGTGACGCCCTCGTCCAGGCGGTAGACACCCCTGCGGCGCTCCTCGGGGCTCAATCCGTGGGAGGCGCGGATGGCGAGGCGCCCGGTCTTGGGGTCTGCCAGGGTGAGGGTGCCCCGCTTCAGGGACACGTGCCGGGACAGCACGGTGAGGATGCGGTCCAGGGCGAGGTCCAGCTCGAGCGCCTTGCCGATGAGCCGGGTCACGTCGTAGAGGACCTTGAGCTTGAGGTCGCTGAGGCTGCGGTTCATGGGGGCGGCTCCAGGAGGCGCCAGAGGCGCAGCAGGTCGTCGTCGTCCACGGGCTGCTTGCGGGTGCACGCGAGCCGCCTCACCGCGGCGGCCAGGGCGGCCAGGCGGTCCGGGTCGGCCCGTATGCCCCGGGCGGCCAGGCGGTGGGCGACGCCCCGGCGGCCGGAGTGCTTGCCCAGCACGATGCGCCGCCGCCGGCCGACCTCGGCGGGGTCCCACGGCTCGTAGGTGGCCGGGTCCTTGAGGAGGCCGTCCACGTGGATGCCCGACTCGTGGGCAAAGGCCGCCGCGCCCACCACCGCCTTGCCCGGGGGAATGGCCCGGCCCGAGTGGGCGGCGACGGCGTCGCACAGGGAGCCCATCTGGGGCAGATCGATCCCGGTGCCGGCCCCGTGGAGGCGGGCGAGCCCCAGAGCCACCTCCTCCAGGGCGGCGTTGCCGGCCCGCTCGCCCAGCCCGAGGACCGTAACGCTCAGGTGGGTGGCGCCCGCCGCGGCAGCCGCGAGCGAGTTTGCCGTGGCCAGCCCCAGGTCGTCGTGGCCGTGGAACTCCACCGGCCCCCCCACCCGGGCGCACAGGCGGGAAAGGCGCTCCCGCACGGTAAAGGGGTCGAGGCACCCCAGGGTGTCGGAGAAGCGAAACCGGGACGCGCCGTGCTCGAAGGAGAGGGCGGCCAGCTCCTCGACAAAGCCCGGGTCGGCCCGGGAGGCGTCTTCGGCTCCCACGCAGACGGCCATGCCCCGGTCGGCCGCCCACCCCAGGGCCTGCCGGAGGGCGGCGACGGCCCAGGAGCGGTCCTTCCCGAGCCGCCGGGAGAGAGAGAGGTCCGACACGGGCACGCACACGGTCACGGCGTTTGCGCCGCACGCGGCGGAGGCCCGCAGGTCTTCCTCCCGCAGCCGGTTCCAGGTGGATACCGCCGCCCGCAGCCCCAGGCCCAGGACGGCCCGGACGGCCTCGGCCTCCTCGCCGCCCGTGACCGGGGTGCCCACCTCGATTTCCGCCACCCCGGCCCGGTCCAGGAGGCGGGCGATGGCCACCTTCTCCTCCCGGCGAAAGGCCACCCCCGCGGCCTGCTCGCCGTCCCGGAGGGTGGTGTCCGTCAACGCGACCTTCCAAGGCAAGGGGCGAAGCAAGGGGCAACCTCCCGCTGGATTCCTGGGGCTACCCGCCGGGGCAGCAAGCCCCGTGCCGCCCGGCCGCCTCACGCGGAGTCGGGGAGAGGTGGGGAGACTCCCGACGAGGCTTCTCCCCGGACCGTCGCGGCGTGAGCGGGCCGGGGGCCTTCTTGGGGTTCTCTTCCGGATCGTGTGGGTGGACCCGCTGGGGAGCGAACCGCGGCGTCTGGGCGCGTAGGGGCGCACAGCGTGCGCCCGGAGGGTTCGGGGTGGGCCCGAGGGC
>JBFLZB010000068.1 GCA_040756475.1 Thermodesulfobacteriota bacterium | reverse complement strand
GGGAAGCGGACGGCGAAGCCGACGATTCCTCGGGCGCGGGCCTCCCGACCCGGGCCAGCCGCTCCCGGAGCTCCCTCACGGCGCCGCCGCCCGCAGCACCGCCAGGGCCGCGCCCTTGGCCCCCTCCCCGGCTTCGCCCGCGGGGCCCACGCAGGAGGGGCACCCGGCCTCGCAGGGACAGGCGGCCACGAGATCCCGGGCGTCGGCGAGGAGCGCGGGGGAGCGCCGGTGCATGCCCTCGGCGAGACCGCTTCCGCCCGGGTAGCGCTCGTAGAGGAAGACCGTTGGGTGCAAGGGCCCCTCGTCGGGCCCTCCCTCCCCGGCCAGGCGGGTGCCGCCGGGAGAGGCGGGGGTGAGGGCGAAGCTCCAGCGCCCCTCCCGGTCCCCCACGGCCCGCCCCAGATCCCCCGGGTCGCACAGGCACCGCAGGGCCGCCAGGTGCTGGAGGACGTAGGAGATCCCCGCGAGCCCCTCCAGAAAGGCCCAGGGGGCGAGCCCCAGGCGCTCGGCGAGCGCCGGGTCGAAGGTCCACCAGGCGGCGGTGGTGTGCATCTCCTGGTCGGGCAGGGCCACCTCGCCGTAGCCCACGTTCTCCACGGTGTAGAACTTGATCTTCTTGTAGCCGGGCACCCGGGTCACCACGTGCACCTCCCCCCACTCCCCCTCGCCCCAGGGGCCGGGGGCGGCGGCGAAGCCCTCGAGGATGCGCACCTTGGAGGAGGTGATGGCCTGGGTGTAGTACTCGCTCTCCACTTGGCGCACGTAGGCCTTGCGCCCGGTCCAGTCCAGGCGGTCCACGTGGTGGGTGCGGCTCTCCACCAGGTAGATCGCCCCCTCGTGGATGGTGGTGGGGGCGCTCTCGAAGTCCACCTCGGCGATGACCCGGGGGGGGCCCTCGGTCACGTCCACCACGGCGAAGTTCTCCGGCTCGGCGGTGCGCAGCGCCACCCGGTCGGCGGGGTAGGAGTCCTCGGTCCAGTGCCAGCGCGTTCCCGCCCGGCGCACCACCCCCTTCTCCTCCAGGTAGGCCAGGATCTCCTCCAGGGGCTCGCCCCCGAAGGCCTCCCCCTCCTCGAAGGGGAGCTCGAAGGCGGCGCACCGCACGTGGGAGACGAGCACGTGGAGGTTGTCGGGGTCGATGAGGCCGAGCTCCGGGGCGCGGCCCACCACCGCCCCGGGGTGGGCGACCACGTACTGGTCCAGCGGCAGACTCGAGGCGATCAGCACGGCGGCACTCGTCCCCGCCCGGCGCCCCGCGCGGCCGGCCTGCTGCCAGGTGCTGGCCACGCTGCCGGGGTACCCCACGAGCACCGCGGCCTCCATCTGCCCGATGTCCACCCCGAGTTCCAGGGCGGTGGTGGAGACCACCCCACGGATGCTCCCGTCCCGGAGCCCCGCCTCGATCTCGCGGCGGAGGTTCGGGAGGTACCCGCCCCGGTATCCCCGGATCGTGCCCTTCCGATCGGGGCGCTTCTCGAACTTGTCCTTCAAGTAGTGGGTGAGCACCTCCACCTGGAGGCGGCTCCGAGCAAAGGCGATGGTCTGGACGTCGGCCCGGAGGAACCGCCCCGCCACCTTGCGGGCCAGCGTCACGGGGGAGCCCCGCACCCCCAGGGCCTGGTCGAGGACCGGAGGGTTCATGAGGAGGAGGTGCTTCGCGCCCCTGGGGGCTCCCGATTCGGCGACCTCGGCAATGTGCCCTGGGGATGTTCCGCCGAGGCGCGAGGCCAGGTCGCCGGGGTTTGCGATGGTGGCCGAGGAAAAGAGCGTAAGGGGCTCGGCCCCGTGGAAGGCCGCCACGCGCCGGAGCCGCCGGAGTACGTTGGCCACGTGGGAGCCGAAGATGCCCCGGTACACGTGCATCTCGTCCACCACCACGTACCGCAGGCCCGCGAAGAACCGCGCCCACCGGGGGTGGTGGGGGAGGATGCCCGTGTGGAGCATGTCGGGGTTGGTGAGCACCACCTGGGCCTCTTCCCGCACCCGGCGGCGCACGTCCTGGGGGGTGTCGCCGTCGTAGGTCTGGGCCTTGACCGCTCGGGGGAGCGCCCCCGAGAGGGCGTGGAGCTCGGCGAGCTGGTCCTGGGCGAGCGCCTTGGTGGGGAAGAGGTAGAGGGCCCGGGCCCCCGGGTCGGCCAGCAGCGCCGAGAGCACCGGCAGGTTGTAGCAGAGCGTCTTGCCCGAGGCCGTGGGGGTGACCGCCACGAAGGGCCGGCCCGAGAAGGCGAGCTGCGCCGCCCGGGCCTGATGGGTGTAGGGCCGCTCGATCCCCCGGGCGCGCAGCGCCGAGACCATCGCCGGGTGGGCCCCCTCGGGCCACTCCCCGAAGGCCGCCGGCACCGGCGGGAGCACCTCGTGATAGGTCACGCAGGGGCCGAGGCTTCGGCTCCCCAGGATCGACCGGACCACCCGCTCCACGTCGCGCATGGGGGGAGGATAGCAGAGGGACGGCGGCGAGGGCCACGGGGAGCGCCGCCGGGCAGCGAACAAAGGGGTCTTCATCGGCCCTCCGGGTGTACCGTCTTCCGGTGTCCAAGCGGTAAAGTCCCCTTCGCCGGGCTTGGCGCCGGCCAGAATCCACCACCAGATTCTGGGGCGGGGTCCGGGAGCCCCGGAGCGTAGCCCCGTACCGCATCGACCGATCCGCGACAGCCGGCGGACATCGGTGAAGCCGGGCGCACCGGTTCCGCGAGGGGCCTCTCCTCTAATTGACGCGGATTGCGGGGCGGAGCGCAGGGGCTCCCGGACCCCGCTTACCACCCAGGCGGTGGATCGAGGCCGGCTTGGCGCATTGACTGTCGGGGAGCGTTGCCCTAATGTCTCGCGGTCCCGCGCCTCGAGCCCCCCGTCGGCACCCGCCGCTACCTGGCGGAGCGGGGCCCCCCGCTGGCCACGGGGGATGCCGGCGGGCTCTCGGCCGACGCCGCACATGCCTGAAACGCAGGAGGGGCACGGCCTACCTGCGCGGCGCTGAGATCCCGATGGCGATTCCCATGCCCGTGGCGATCCTGACCTTCAATCGCTGCTCCGAAGCCCTCGGGTGGGCGCGGCCCGCCGGTGCGCGATCCGCTCCCGGCGGCGATGCCCCTGTGGGTGCCGGCCGCCCCAGCCGGGCCCCCCCGTGATTGCCCCCCGCACCCGCTGGGGCTTGGTGCTCCTGGTCGTGGCCGTGGGCGTGTGCGCGGCGTTCCAGATCGGCAAGGTGCCCCCGGCCCTCGCGGAGCTCCAGGGCAGCTTGGGGATCAGCCTCGTGGTGGGCGGCTGGGTGATCTCGACCTACAGCGCCGTGGGGGCGCTGTGCGGCGTCGCCATGGGGGCGCTGGGCGACCGCCTCGGGTACCGCCGTACGGTGCTCTTCGGACTCTCGTGCATCGGGGCGGGCAGCCTGCTCGGGAGCGCGGCGCCGGGCCCCGGCTGGCTCCTGGCGAGCCGGGTGCTCGAGGGCCTGGGCTTCATCCTGGTGGTCGTTTCTGCGCCGTCGCTCATCTTCCAGCTCGCGCGGCCGTCGGATCTGGGGGTCGCGTTCGGTCTGTGGAGCTGCTTCATGCCCGTGGGCACCTCGGCGATGATGCTGGCCTCCCCGGCGCTCCTGTCGCTCTTCGGGTGGCGCGGGGTGTGGGCCTGCAACGGCGTCCTCCTGCTCGCGATGGCGGCCGCGTTCCACCGCGCCACCCGAGGCCTCCCGGGCCGCGGGGCCCTTCGCGCCGCGGCGCCCGGCAGCCTCTGGAGCAACGTGCGCGCGGTGGTCTCGTTCCCCGGGCCGGTGCTCCTCGCGGGGTCGTGGTGCATGTACACGACGACCTACATGGTCCTGATGGGGTTTCTGCCCACCCTGCTCATGGCCGACGGCCGTACCCGGGCCGCCGCCGCGGCCCTCACGGCCGCCGCGGTGGCGGTGAATGCGGCGGGCGCCCTGGGCGGCGGGTGGCTGCTGAAGCACGGGGCGCCTCGCTGGGGCCTGATGGTCTTGAGCGGCGCCGTGAGCGGCCTGTGCATGCCGGTAATCTACGGGTCGGGGACCGCACCGTGGCTGCGCTACGGCCTGTGCGTCCTCTTCTCGGCGGTCGGCGGGCTCCAGCCGGCGTCGGTCCTCGGGGGCGCACCCCTCTATGCGCCGTCGCCCACCGCGGTTGCGACGACCAACGGTTTCGTCAACCAGTGCTCCTACCTCGGGATGGTGCTCGGCCCTCCCGCCGCAGCAGCCCTCGCCTCGGCCAGCGGCGGGTGGCACAACACCCCTTGGATCCTCTCCTCGGGCGCGGCCGTCTGGATCTCCTGCGCGCTCCTGCTCCGGAGCATTCGCCCCCGCACCGAAGCCACCGCCCGCCGATGAGCGGCCCGAAGCACGGTCGCCGATAGAGGCGTTGCGGGAAGGGTCAGGGGGCCCGGAAGCCCCCGGATGACCGCCGCGAGCCAGCCCCTAGTCCCCGCCCCGCAGGAGCGTCGGGGGGTCCAGGAGGAAGACCAGGCGGCCGTCGCCCAGCACGCTGTAGCCCGACAGGCCCTGGAGGGCCCGCAGGGGGCCGCGCAGGGGCTTGATGAAGAGGTCTTCCTCCCGCAGGAAGCGGTCCACGGCCAGGGCGACCGCCCCGCTCCCGGTCTGGGCGAGCACCAGGGGCAGCCGGTCGAAGCGCCGGCGGCCCTGGAGCCGGAGCACGCGGGCCAGGCTCAGGATGGGCACCTGGCCCTCCTCGGTCAGGAGGACGTGGCGGCCGTCCTTCCTGCGCACGTCGCGGGGCTGGGCCTCCACGGTGCGCACCACGCTCGCCGTGGGCAGGGCGAGCGCGCTCGAGCCCACGCCGACCAGGAGCACCGGGACGATCGCCACGGAAAGGGGCAGGCTCAGGCGCACCTCGGTGCCCGCCCCCGGGGTGGAGGTGAGCACCAGGGCGCCCCCCAGGGCGTCGGCCTTGGTCTTCACCACGTCCAGGCCCACGCCGCGGCCGGAGAGCTCGGTGACCGCCGAACGGGTGCTGAAGCCGGGGCGGAACAGGCACGAGAAGATCTCGGTGTTGGACAGGCGCCGGCTCTCCTCCTCCCGGAAGATTCCCCGCTCCACCGCCTGCCGGCGCACGGCCTCGGCGTCGATGCCCCTCCCGTCGTCCGAGACCGCCACCTCCACCCGGTTGCGCGCCCGGGCCACGGCCACCCGGATGCGTCCCCGCCCCGGCTTCCCCTTCTGGCGGCGCTCCTCGGGGGCTTCGAGCCCGTGGTCCAGGGCGTTTCGCAGCAGGTGGACCAGGGGGTCGGAGACCTGGAGAAGGATGGACTTGTCCATCCCGATCTCCTCCCCCGAGAGCACGAGATCCACCTCCTTGCCGAGCTGGGCCGCGTGCTCGCGCACCAGGCGTTTGAGGGTGCCGCTGAGGAGGGAGAAGGGGAGCATCCGCAGTCCCATCACCCGCTCGTGGAAGGAGCGCACCAGGCCGCCGAGGCGGTTGACCTCCTCCTTGAGGAGCTCGGAGCCCAGGGTCCGGGCCGTGGCCTCCAGGTGACCCCGGGAGATGGTCATCTCTCCCAGGAGGTCCACGAACTCGTCCAGGAGGCCGACCGGAACCTGCACCGTCTCGGGCAGCCGCACCCGCGGCTCCTCCCGAGAGGCCGCCGGCACCGGATCCCGGGGCTCCTCTTCCCCCTCTTCCGATCTGCCCGGCACGGGGAGGAGGAGCTCGTCCGCCTCCGGGTCGAGCTCGATTCCCTCCCCCGGAAACTCCAGCCCGGCCACCTCGGTGAGCTCGGCGTACACCGCCTCCACCTCGTCGCGCCCGAGCCCGTGGAGGGTCAGGTCCAGGTGGGATACGGGCCCGCCCCCCAGGATCTCGGCCTCCGTGGGCCGGGAGGTCACCGCCGGGTCCTCCTCCCGAAACCGCAGCAGCACCAGGTAGGCGCGGGCCGCCGGCGAGCCGCAGTCGGGCGCCAAGAGGACCCGGACCCGCCGTCCCTCGTCGCCGGCGCCGCCGGGCTCCCCCTCGGCCGCCTCCACCTCCTCCAAGCGCCGGGCGAGGTCGGACCAGTCCAGCTCGGCCCGTCCCCCGGCGGCCACGTCGTCGCGCATCTCCCCCAGGCGGTCGCACACCCGCAGGCACAGATCCCGGACGGCCTCGGGCAGGTCTCCCCCTGCCTTGCGCCGCCCGTCCAGGAGGTCCTCCAGGCGGTGGGAGAGGGTGGCCATGGCGGCGTACCCCATGGAGGCGGCCATGCCCTTGAGGCTGTGCATCTCGCGAAAGACCGCGTCCAGGGCGGGCCGGTCGAAGGGCTCGGAAGAGAGCATGCGCTCCTCCACCGCCTGGAGGTGCTTTGCGCTCTCGTCGAGGAAGAGGGTTCGATAGCGCTCCATGGTCACGGTTTCCTGCCTTCCGGGGCGCCGGGCGCCGCTCCGCCGCCGGCACCGGCGCCCTGTGGCCGGGGCCCCCGGGCTCGGCGCACGGCCTCCAGTGCCTTGGCAACGGCTTCCAGGAGACGCCCTGGGCTCACGGGCTTGAGCACGTAGTCGCAGGCACCCAGGCGCACGGCCTCCAACAGGGCGGGCTCGCCCGAGAGGGACGTGCACACGATGACCGCGGCGTCCGGGTGGCGCGCCCGCAGCGCCCGCAGGGTCTCCAGGCCGTCGCGGCGCGGCATCACAAGGTCGAGCGTCACCACGTCGGGCAGGTGCTCCTCGTACAGGGCCAGGGCCTGGTCCCCGTCTTCCGCCTCGGCCACCACCCGATGGCCGGCCGCCTCGAGGATGTCGCGCAGCCGGCGCCGCAGAAACGGCGCGTCGTCCACCACCAAGACCCGTGCCCCCGCCTCGCCGCCCGCGCCCATGGGCGCTCAGAGCCTGCGGGCCACGTCGGCCAGGAGCGCGCCGAGGTCGAGCACGTGGATGCGGCGGCCTTCCGTCTCGAGGGTGTGCTCCAGGTAGGGGCCGTCCCAGCGGCCGAGCACGTGGGTGAGCCGGGTGCGTTCCAGGGGGGTGAGCAGCCCGTGGCTGCGCTCCACCAGGAGCCCGAGGAGGGCGTCGTCCCAGTTCACCACCACGATGACCGAGCGCAGGGGATCGATCCGGGGCTTTCGTCCCAGCAGGGCCGCCAGCGACGCCACCGGGAGGAGCTCTCCGTGGTGGTTGAGGGCCCCCACGAGGGGGCCGGGCCGGCCGGGCACCGGCGTGGGCTCCCGGTACTCCACCACGGTGCGCACCCGCCCCACGTCGAGGCCGAATTCCTCCCCCTCGACCCCCACCACCAGATAAGACCGGCCGGCCGCTTCCACTATCCCTCCACCGGCACCTGGAAGCGCTCTACCCGCCGGGTGAGCTCTTCGGCCATCTGGCTCAGGCGCATGGCCGCCTCGGCCATGTCCTCCATGGCGGCGGTCTGGTGCTCGATGGTGGCCGAGACCTCGTGGGCGGCCGCCGCGTTCTGCTCGGCCACGGTTTCCACCTCCCCGACGAAGGCGGCGATCTTGCGGCTTCCCTCCACCTGCCCCCCCGCCAGGCGCAGGATCTCCTCCAGGCGCCGGGCGTTTTCCGAGACGAGACCCGTGATCTCGTCCAGCGCCCCCCCCGCCTTGCCCAGCCCCTCGCGCCCCTCCGCCACCTGCCGGCCCGTGGCCTCCATCCGGGCCCGCACCCGCCGGCTCTCCTCGTCGAGCTGGGTGAGGACCGCGCCAATCTGGTCGGCGCTGCGCTCGGCGTTGTCGGCAAGCTTGCGGATCTCGCTCGCCACCACTGCGAACCCCTTGCCCTCCTCCCCGGCCTTGGAGGCCTCGATGGCCGCGTTGAGCGCCAGGAGGTTGGTCTGCCGGCTCAGGTTGGTAATGACCTCCGCAAAGCGGTGGATCTGCTGGATGCGCTCCGAGAACGCCACGAAGACCCGGGCCGAGTCCTCCAGGCCCAGGAGGACTCCCCCCCGGTGCTCGAAGGACTGGCGGGCCGTGCGGCTCCCGCCCTGGGCCTTTTCCTCGGCGACCCGGGCCGAGTCCGCGGCGGCGCGGCAGGTCCCCGAGATCTCCTCCAGCCCCCGGTCCAGCTCGTGGAAGAGGGCCGCCATCTTCTCCACGCCGCCCTTCTGCTGGGCCACGCTGCGGGCCACCTCCTCCATGGTGACGGAGATCTCCTCGGAGCTCGCGTTGATCTCTTCCGCCGTGGCCGAGAGGTTCTGGGCCGAGCCGGCCACCTCCCCCGAGGTGCGCAGCACCTGGGCCACCATCTGGCGCAGGCTCGTGAGCATGGCGTTGACCGCGGCTGCCAGGTCGTCGAACTCGTCGGTGACCGGGCGCCGGCCCAGGTCCACGGCCTGGCGCAGGTCGCCCCCGGCAATGGCGCGGGTGGTGCCGAGCAGCCCTCCGAGGCTCCGGCTCAGGCGCTTGGAAAAGAGGCTTCCAATGCTCAGCCCCGCGGCGATGGCGGCCAGGGGAGGGATGATCCCCCGAGCCCAGTCCGGCAGATTCAGGGCGGTCACGCCGTAGGGCACGAACACCGTGAGGGCGATCACCACGATGAAGCCTACGATGAACTTGTAGCCGATCTCGATTCGCATCTGGTCGCCCCTCCGGCTGGAAACCCTTCGGGCCCGCACCGCTTCCTGTCTGCCCGTGGGCGGGCGCAGTCTACCACTCGGCCCTCCGCCCGGGCAGCCCAAAACCCGGCGCCTCGCGCCGCCCGCGGGGGGCCCCGCGGCGGGCCGAGCCGCGTTTTGACTTCGCAAACCGCGGCCGGTATCCTGCGCGCTCCCGCGGAGGCACCCACGTGAAGCGCCCGACCCATCCCCGAGCCCTGGCCCTGCGCGCCCTCGAAGACCTGGAGCGGCGCGAGGGCTTTGCCGACGCGGTGCTCGACGGGCTCTTCTCCCGCCACCCGGAGCTCCCGGCCCGCGACCGGGCCCTGGCGAGCCACCTGGCGTACGGCGTGCTGCGCTGGCGCAACCGCCTCGACGCCCACCTCACCCGAGCCGCCTCCCGCCCCCTGGAGCGGATGCACCCGCGACTCCTCCAGCTTCTGCGCCTGGGCGCCTATCAGCTCCTCTTCCTGGACCGCATCCCGCCCCGGGCGGCCGTGAGCGAGACGGTGGAGCTCGCGCGGCAGGCGGGCCAGGTCCACGCCACCGGCTTCGTCAACGCCGTGCTGCGGAAGGTGGCGGCCTTGGGGCCCGAGCTCGAGCTCCCTGCCGAGCCCACGGCACGGATGTCCCTTCTCTTCGGCTGCCCGCCCTGGCTGGTTGAGCAGTGGACCCGGGAGCACGGCCCGGAGGGGGCCGAGGCCCTGTGCCGAGCTTCCTCGCGCATCCCCGCCCTGTGGCTGCGGGTGGACACCACCCGCATCTCCCGGGAGGACGCCCTGGCGAGCCTGGGGGAAGGGGGTCTGGAGGCGGCGCCGGGGGCGTTCGCCCCGGAAGCCCTGTGGGTCGCGGGCGCGGGGGACCCCCGGACCCTGCCCCTGGTGGCCGGTGGAAAGGCCGTGGTCCAGGACCAGGGAAGCCAGCTCGTGGCCCATCTCGTCGCCCCGGAGGCCGGCTCGCGGGTGCTCGACGCCTGCGCCGCCCCCGGCCTCAAGGCCACCCAGCTCGCGGCCCTCGCGGGGCCCGGCGGGGAGGTGACCGCCCTCGACATCCACCCCCACCGGGTGCGCCAGCTGGAGGAGCTGGCCCGGCGGCTGGGCTGCGAAGGGGTGCGGGCGCAGGTGGCCGACGCCCGAACCTATCGGGCTCCCGAGCCCTACGACGCAGTGCTCGCCGACGCCCCCTGTTCGGGCCTGGGGGTCCTGGCGCGCCATCCCGAAGCCAAGTGGCGCCGCACCCCCGAGAGCCTGGGGGAGCTCCCGCCGCTCCAGAGCGCCCTCTTGGAGAACCTGGCCGACGCCGTCCGCCCGGGCGGCGTTCTCGTCTACGCCACCTGCACGACGTTGCGCGCGGAGAACGAAGACGTGGTGGCGGCCTTCCTGGCCCGGCGGAGCGACTTTCGGCCCGAACCCCCTCCCGCCCGGACGCCCCAGAAGGGGGCGGCCGTCTCGTGGGAAGGGCTCCTGACGGCCGAGGGCTACCTGCGCACCTACCCGGGGCCGCAGGCGGGCGACGGCGCGGCCTCGCTGGACGGGTTCTTCGCCGCTCGGCTGCGCCGGGACGGGCCCCCGTGAGGCGCCTGGGCCTTGGGCTCCTCTATGCGGCCTTGGCGGCAGGGGTCGCGGCACTGGGCGCCTACCTGGCCGTGTCGCTCATCGTGGAGAAGGCTCCCGAGGTGGAAGTGCCGCCCGTGGCGGGGATGACCCTCTCGGGCGCCCTGGACGCCCTGGCCGCCGCGGGGCTGGACCTACAGGTGCGCGGCTTCGTGTACTCGGACGAGGTGCCCGAGAACCAGATCGTCCGCCAGCGCCCCGAGCCGGGTCGGGTGGTGAAGGCCGGCCGGGGGGTGGGGGTGGTCCTGAGCCGGGGCCCCGAGCGCCACCCGGTCCCCGACCTGAGGGGGCTGCCCCTGGAGGACGCCCGCATCCTCCTGGACGAGGCGGGCCTCAAGCCCGAGGTGGCCCTGCGCCTGGCCCGGGGCCCCCTGGGGCAGGTGGCGGCCCAGGGCGCGGCGCCCGGCCGACCCCTGCCCCGGGAGGCTTCCGTCCCCCTGATCCTGAGCTCGGGCCCCCGGCCGACCCTGTGGCGCATGCCCCGGCTCGAGGGGAGCGCCCTGGAAGACGCCCTGGCCGTGCTCGACCAGCTCGGGCTGCGCCTGGAGCGCCTGCGGGAGGTGCCCCTGGACGATCCCGCCCGGCAGGGGCGGGTGGCGGCCCAGGAGCCCCTGGCTGGGTTTCCGGTGCAGCGCGGCGCCCCGGTGGTGCTGTCGGTGGCTGGCACCGCCCCGGCGGGCCTGCCTTCCCAGGCAGTGTGGGTTTCCCGTGCCCTGCCCCCGGGGTTTTCCCGCCACCGGGTGGAGGTGCTGGTGGAGCGGGCCGGCCGCACCTGGGTTGCCGCCGACGAGTGGCTCGGGGGCGGCGAAACCTTCCAGCGCTGGGTCGCCCTGCGCCCCGGCGAGCACCTGAGGCTTCGCATCAACGGGGAAGAGGTGGAGGGGAGTCGGTAGCTGCTCGTGGCCCGTTTCCCGTTGTCCGTTGTCCGTTGGGGTTTCGGACCGATCGGTCGCTTCACTCTTCACATTTCACGTTTCACCTCTCACCCGTCACGCGTCACACCGGAGGCCCCATGCCCATCATCGCACCGAGCATTCTCTCCGCCGACTTCGGCCGCCTCGCCGACGAGGTGAGGGCCGTGGACGCGGCGGGGGCCGACTGGGTCCACGTGGACGTGATGGACGGCCGGTTCGTGCCCAACCTGACCATCGGCCCGCCGGTGGTGAGGGCCGTGCGGGCCGCCACGGCCAAACCCCTCGACGTGCACCTGATGATCCAGGAGCCGGAGCGTTACACCGAGGCCTTCGCCCAGGCCGGGGCCGACCTGCTCACGGTCCACGCCGAGGCGTGCCCCCACCTGCACCGCAACCTCCAGCAGATCCGCGACCTGGGCCTCAAGGCCGGGGTCTCCCTCAACCCCGCGACCCCGGTGGGCGCCGTGGAGCACGTGCTCGAGCTCGCGGACCTCGTGCTGGTGATGAGCGTCAACCCCGGCTTCGGCGGCCAGGCCTTCCTCCCCCTGGTCCTCCCCAAGATCGCGGCCCTGCGCTCCCGGATCCGGGAACTGGGCCTCGCCACGGTGATCGAGGTGGACGGCGGTATCACCCACGAGACCGCCGGACCGTGCTTCCGGGAGGGCGCCGAGGCCTTCGTGGCGGGCTCCTACGTGTTCGGCAGCGGCAACTACAGCGGCGCCATCCGGCGGCTGCGGGGGGCCTGCCGGGAAGAGCCCGCCGGGCCGGCCTGACGGGCGCGCCCGGTCCGATCGGTCCGTCCGGTCCCACCGGCCATTCGGTTCTTGACCGCCGGCCGGCTCTTGCTGCTAAGGTAGCGTTTTTTCGCCCCTCGCGGCGCTGGCCGCGAGTTTGCTCCCACCGGGAAGGACTCCATGGACTACAAGGAAACGCTCAACCTCCCCTCCACCGCCTTCCCCATGAAGGCCGACCTCGCCCAGCGGGAGCCCGAGGCGCTCGGGCGCTGGGAGGCGGAGAAGGTGTACGACGCCATCCAGGCCGGCCGGCGCGACAGCCCCATCTTCGTCCTCCACGACGGTCCGCCCTATGCCAACGGACACATCCACATCGGCACCGCCCTCAACAAGATCCTCAAGGACCTGGTGCTCAAGTCCCGCACCATGCTCGGGTACCGCGCCCCTTACGTGCCCGGGTGGGACTGCCACGGCCTGCCCATCGAACACCAGGTGGACAAGGAACTGGGCGCGGAAAAGGAACAGCTGAGCAAGGCCGAGGTGCGGCGGCGCTGCCGGGCCTACGCCGAGCGGTTCGTGGCGGTGCAGCGCTCCGAGTTCCAGCGCCTGGGGGTCTTCGGCGACTGGGACGACCCCTACCTGACCATGAGCTACGGCTACGAGGCTCAGATCGTGCGGGAGCTGGGGCGGCTCATGGAGGCCGGCGCGGTGTACGTGGGCAAGAAGCCCGTGTACTGGTGCACCTCGTGCCGCACGGCCCTGGCCGAGGCGGAGGTGGAGTACGCGGAGAAGGTGAGCCCGAGCATCTACGTGAAGTTCCCCCTCCAGGGAGACCCGGCGGCTCTGGCGCCGGAGCTCGCGGGCAAGCGGGTCAGCCTGGTCATCTGGACCACCACCCCCTGGACCATCCCGGCCAACCTGGCCGTGGCGCTCAACCCCGAGGTCGAGTACGCCGCCTACGAGGCCCCGGCCGGCTCCGGCGAGGTGCTGGTGCTCGCCCGGCGGCTGGCGCCGGCGGTGTTCGAGGCGGCGGGCATCCGGGATTGGACGGAGCTCGCCGCCCTCGACCCCCGGGCCCTGGAGCGCCGCGAGACCCGCCACCCCCTCTACGACCGCCCCAGCCTCGTGGTGCTCGGGGACCACGTGACCCTGGAGGCCGGCACGGGGGTCGTGCACACGGCCCCCGGCCACGGCCAGGAGGACTACGAGGTGGGCCGGCGCTACGGCCTCGAAGCGTACGCCCCGGTGGACGACGCGGGCCGCTTCACGGCCGAGGTGGGCCGCTTCGCAGGCCAGGAGGTCTTTGCCGCCAATCGGGCGGTCAACGAAGCCCTGGCCCAGGAGGGAGCCCTCCTCCACCAGGAGAAGTGCACCCACTCCTACCCCCACTGCTGGCGCTGCAAGCAGCCGGTCATCTTCCGCTCCACCCGCCAGTGGTTCGTCTCCATGGAAGAGACCGGGCTCCGGAAGAAGGCGCTGGCCGAGATCGACCGGGTCCAGTGGATTCCCCGGTGGGGCCGGGACCGCATCCACAACATGATCCGCGAGCGCCCCGACTGGTGCATCTCGCGCCAGCGGGCCTGGGGCGTGCCCATCGTGGCCGCCCACTGCGCCGCCTGCGGCGAGGTCTACGCCACCCGCGAGCTCGCCGATCGCGCGGCGGCCCGCTTCGAGCAGGAGGGGGCCGACTGCTGGTTCGAGCGACCGCTCGCCGACTTCCTCCCCCCGGGGGCCGTCTGCCCCGGGTGCGGCGGCGCGGAGCTGGAAAAGGAGGAGGACATCCTGGACGTGTGGTTCGACTCGGGGGTCTCCTTTGCCGCCGTGTGCGAGAGCCGGGCCAACCTGGCGAGCCCCGCCGACCTGTACCTGGAGGGCTCCGACCAGCACCGGGGCTGGTTCCACTCGAGCCTGCTCGCCTCGGTGGGCACCCGGGGCACCGCCCCCTACCGGGCCGTGCTCACCCACGGGTTCGTGGTGGACGGCCAGGGAAAGAAGATGTCCAAGAGCCTGGGCAACGTGATCTATCCAGACGAGGTGATCCGGAAGTACGGCGCCGAGATCCTGCGGCTGTGGGTGGCGGCCGAGGACTACCGGGACGACATCCGCATCTCCGACGAGATCTTGAAGCGCCTGGTGGAGGCCTACCGGCGCATCCGCAACACCTGCCGCTTCCTCCTGGGCAACCTCTCCGACTTCGACCCGGCCTTGCACGCCGTGCCCGAGCCCGAGCTCTGGGAGATCGGCCGCTACGCGCTCGACCGCCTCAACCGCCTCATCGAGCGGTGCCGCCGGGCATACGAGGAGTACGAATTCCACGTGCTCTTCCACCGGCTCCACAACTTCTGCGCGGTGGATCTCTCGGCGTTCTACCTGGATATCCTCAAGGACCGGCTCTACACCTACCCGGCGGGCAGCCCCGGCCGCCGGGCCGCCCAGACGGTGCTCCACGAGATCCTCCACAAGATGACCCGGCTCATGGCGCCGGTGCTGGCCTTTACCGCCGAGGAGGTCTGGCGCCACATCCCGGGAGCGTCCGGGAGCGTGCACACCCAGATGCTTCCCGAGGTGGACCCCCGGGCAGTGGACGACGAGCTCGGGGCCCGCTGGGAGAAGCTCCGGGCCCTGCGGAGCCTCGTGACCAAGGCCGCCGAGGAGGCCAGGGCCGCCAAGCAGATCGGCCACTCCCTCGACGCCAGGGCCGTGCTCCACGTGGACCCCCGCTGGGAGGACTTTTTGGCGCCCTACGCCGCGGAGCTGCCCTTCCTCTTCATCGTGAGCCAGGTGGACCTGGTGGAGGGGTCCGGCGGGGCCTTCCGGGACCCGGAGCTCCAGGGAGTCGGGGTGGACGTGGTGCGGGCCGAGGGGGTCAAGTGCCAGCGCTGCTGGAACTACTCGGCCAGCGTGGGAGAAGACCCGGCCCACCCCCAGGTGTGCGGGCGGTGCGTGGGGCACCTGGCCGAGGCCGAGGCCGCGGGGTGACCGCCGCCGCAAGAGCCTTCGGGGGGCGCCTCTGGAGGTTCGCCGGGCTGGCCGGGGGCGTCCTGGCGCTGGACCAGGCCACCAAGGCCTGGGTCCTCTCGGCGTTCAGCCTCTACGAGAGCGTGCCCGTGATCCCGGGGCTGCTGCACCTCACCTACGTGCGCAACCCCGGGGCGGCCTTCGGCCTCTTCTCGGGGCAGGCCGCGGCCTTCCGGGTACCCTTCTTCCTCGCGGTCACGGCCGTGGCCCTGGTGGCCATCGCCCTCATCGCCCGGCGCCTGCCTTCGGGCCGCCCCTGGACCTTCGGAGCCCTGGCCCTGGTGTTCGGCGGCGCCCTGGGCAACCTGATCGACCGGGTGCGGTGGGGCGAGGTGGTGGACTTCGTGGACGTGTTCTGGCGGACCTACCACTGGCCCGCCTTCAACGTAGCCGACGCCGCCATCACCGTGGGCATGGTGGTGCTGGTCGCGGAAGAGCTGTTCGGGAGAAAGCGTGAGACGTGAAGCGTGAGGCGTGAGACGTGAAGTGCCGGATCGGTCCGATCGGTCGGATCCGACCGATCCGTCCGAAACTCCAACGGACAACTGACAACTGACCACGGACAACCCCCATGTTCCCCATCCTCTTCGAATACGGCCGCCTGACCCTCTACACCTATGGGCTCCTCATCGCCGGGGGGTTCCTGGCGGCGCTGTGGCTCGTGGGGCGGGAGGCGCGGCGGCGGGGGCTCGACCCCAAGGCGCTCCAGGATCTGGGGTTCGTGGTCCTGCTGGCCGCCCTGGTGGGGTCGCGGCTCTTCTTCGTACTGCTCGAGTGGGAGCACTTCGTCGAGCACCCCTGGCAGGTCTTCGAGATCTGGAAGGGGGGGCTGGTCTTCTACGGCGGGTTCGTGGGGGCGGCCCTGGCGGCCCTGTGGGTCGTGCGGGCCAAGGGGCTTCCCCTGTGGACCACCGGCGACATCGTGGCTCCCGCCGTGGCCCTGGGCCAGACCTTCGGCCGCCTGGGTTGCTTCTTCGCCGGGTGCTGCTACGGCGCCGCCTGCGACCTGCCCTGGGCGGTCACCTTCACCGATCCCGGGAGCCTGGCGCCGCTCCACGTGGCGCTGCACCCCACCCAGCTCTACAGCGCGGCGGCGAACTTCGCCGTGTTCGCCGTCCTCTACGGGTGGGCCCGGCCCCGGCAGAAGTTCCAGGGACAGCTCCTGGGCCTGTACCTGGTCCTGGAGCCGGCGTCCCGCTTCGTCGTCGAGTTCTTCCGCGCCGATCCCCGGGGGGCCCTGGGTCCCCTCTCCACGAGCCAGGTGCTGGCCGTCCCCCTCTTTCTCTTCGGCCTCTGGATCCTCGTCCAGGGCCGCTCCAAGCCGTCGTGACCGGAGGTCCGCCATGCGCGCCGTTGCTCCGCTCCTCACCGCTGTCGCCGGGTTGGCGCTCCTCTTCGCGGGCTGCGCCGCGCCCGTGACGACCCTGCGCGTGGACTCCCCCTACCGGGACCCGGGCACCCTGGAGAAGGGGCAGATCCTCCACGCCGCGACGGGCCGGCTCCTCACCCGGGAGGAACTGGGGGCGTACCTGGCGGCCTTCCCCGTGGTGTACGTGGGGGAGACCCACGACAACGTGGAGTCCCACGCCGTGCAGCTCGCGGTGCTCCAGGAGGTCGCGGCCCGCTTCCCCGGGCGCATCGCCGTGGGCCTCGAGATGCTCCAGCGGCCCTCCCAGGAAGGGGTCGACCGCTGGCTGCGCGGCGAGATGGACGAGGTGTCCTTCCTCAAGCTGTGGCAGGAGAACTGGGGGCCCAACACCTACCCCTACTACCGAGAGATCCTGGAGTTCGCGCGGGAAAACCGGATCCCGCTCCTGGCCCTGAACGCCGAGCGGGAGCTGCGCCGCGCCCTGGCCCGAACGCCCCCCGAGGAGCTGGAGCCTGAGCTTCGGGAGCGCCTCCCCGAGATGGACCTCGACGACCCCTACTACCGGGACTTCATGGGGGGGATCTTCGGGGGCCACGACGGGGGGACCGACATGCAGGAGGGCTTCCTGCGGGCCCAGGTGCTGTGGGACGAGACCATGGCCGAGACGGCCGCCGCCTACCTGCTGGGACCGGGCAGGGGCAACCGCCTGGTCGTCTTTGCGGGGGGCAACCACGTGCGCCACGGCTTCGGGATTCCCCGGCGCCTCTTCCGGCGCGTGCCCCTGCCCTACGTCATCCTCGACACCTACGCGGTGGAGATCCCCGAGGACAAGCGCGACCGCCTCATGCAGGTGGAGCTGCCGGACCTGCCGCTTCGGACCGCCGACCTGTACTGGGCCACGGGGTACGAAGACCTGGAGGGACAGCGGGTCATGCTCGGCGTCCAGATCGAGACGGCCGAGGAGGGGGGCGTGCGAGTCAAGGGGGTGGTGCCCGGCAGCCCCGCCCAGGCGGCGGGCGTGCTCGCGGGCGACGTGATCGTCTCGGTGGACGGCGAGCCCGTGGGCGAGATGTTCGACCTCACCTACCGCGTGGGCCTGCACAAACCCGGCGACGTGGGGCCCCTGGAGGTGCTCCGGGGCGAGGAGCGCCTGACCCTGGAGGTCGTCTACGACGTTCTTCGGCACGGGAAGTAGCCGCCCGGCGCTCCAGGAGCTCCCATGCCGCTGATCGAAACCGCCGTCTCCCGCCGCACCACGGTGGCCGTGGGCGTCATTCTGGTGGCGCTCTTCGGCACGCTGGCCCTGCGGGCGATCCCCGTGCAGCTCGCCCCCGAGGTGGCCCAGCCCGAGATCACGGTGACCACCCGCTGGCCCGGGGCGAGCCCCCAGGAGGTGGAGCGCGAGATCGTCCGCCGCCAGGAGGACCAGCTGAAAAGCGTCCAGGGCGTGGTGGAGATGAAGAGCGAGAGCGCCGACTCCCAGGGCACCGTGATCCTCACCTTCCGCACGGGCGAGGACATGGACGCGGCGCTCCTCAAGGTCTCGAACCGCTTGAACCAGGTGCGAAGCGTCCCCGCCGACGCCGACCGGCCGGTCCTCACCACCGTCAACACCGGCGACACCCCCATCGCCTGGTTCGTGCTCAAGGCCCTGCCCGGCAACCCCCGCGACATCCGCACCTACCAGACCTACGCCGAAGACGTGGTGAAGGCCCGCCTGGAGCGGGTGCCCGGGGTGGCCCAGGCCAACGTCTTCGGCGGGCGGGAGATGGAGCTCCAGCTCGTGGTGGACCCGGCCCGCCTGGCGGGCCTGGGGCTGACCCTGCCGAGCCTCATCCAGGCGCTGGACCGGGAGAACGTCAACGCCACCGCCGGCACCTACGACGAGGGCAAGCGCCAGTACCTGGTGCGGGTGCTGGGCGAGCTCGACAGCCCCGAGGCCGTGGAGTCGGTGGTGCTGCTCACCCCCTCGGGCAGCCGGATCAGCGTAGGCGACGTGGCCCGGGCCCAGGTGGACTACAAGAAGCCCGGCGCGGCCGTGCGCCAGAAGGGCGAGCCCGCCCTGGTGGCCAACTGCCTGCGCGAATCGGGCGCCAACGTGCTGGAGGTGATGGCGGGGATCCGGGAAGCCCTGGCGGAGCTCAACGCCGGCCCCCTGGCGGCCGAGGGCCTCTCGGCCGAGCAGGTCTACGACGAGACCGAGTACATCGACTCGGCCATCGATCTCGTGGTCTCCAACCTCTACATCGGCGGCGGCCTGGCGGTGCTGGTGCTGCTCGTCTTCCTGCGGGCGCTGTCCCCCACCCTGATCATCGCGCTCGCCATCCCGGTGAGCGTGATCGGCACCTTCATCGTCATGTACGGGGCGGGGCGGTCCCTCAACGTCATCAGCCTGGCGGGCATGGCCTTTGCCGTGGGCATGGTGGTGGACAACGGCATCGTGGTCCTGGAGAACATCTACCGGCACATGCAGCTCGGCGAGCCCCGGGGCCGCGCGGCCGTGACCGGCACCCGGGAGGTGTGGGGCGCGGTGCTGGCCAGCACGCTCACCACCATGGCGGTGTTCCTGCCGATCCTCTTCATCCAGGAGGAGACCGGCCAGCTCTTCCGCGACATCGCCATCGCCATCACCGCGGCGGTGGGCCTCTCGCTCGTCGTCTCGGTCACGGTCATCCCGGCCGCCTCCGTGCGGCTCCTCCACGCGGTGAGCCTCCAGGAGAGCCGCTTCGGCCCCCGGGCGCTCTTCGGGCTCCTGCCGCTCGTGGGGAGGGCAAACGACTTCCTGGCGGGGGTGGTGTACTTCCTCTGCGGGCACTTCGCCTGGAAGGCCCTCACGGTGCTGGTTCTCACCTCGGCGAGCCTCCTCATGGCCTGGCAGCTCGCCCCCAAGGCCGAGTACCTGCCCGAGGGCAACCGCAACCTCGTCATCGGCATCCTGCTCCCGCCCCCGGGGTACAACGTCCAGGAATTCGAGGAGATCGGCAAGTCCCTGGAGGCCTCCTTTGCGCCCCTGTGGGAAGCCGAAGGCGACCACCCCGGCCTCCCGGGCCCGGCCATCCGCCACTTCTTCTACGTGGCCCGGGGCCGGCAGATCTTCATGGGGGCAAGCACCCAGGACCCCCTGCGGGTGCGCGACCTGGTGCCGGTGATGCAGGCCGAGCTCCGGAAGGTGCCCGGCATGATCGCCGTGGTGCGCCAGACGAGCCTGTTTTCCCGGGGCCTCACCGCCGGCCGGAGCGTGGACCTGGAGTTCTCGGGCGACGAACTGGAGGCCCTGATCCGGGCCGGCGGCGCGGCCTTCGGCGCCATCTCCCAGGCGATCCCGGGCTCCCAGATCCGGCCCATCCCGAGTCTGGACCTCGGGAACCCCGAAGTGCAGGTGATCCCCGACCGCATCCGTCTGGCGGAGCTCGGCTTCTCCGCCCGGGAGCTGGGCGTCATCGTGGACGCGCTCCTCGACGGCGCCAAGGCCTCCGACGTGCTGGTGGAGGGCACCGAGGTCGACCTCACCGTCACGGGCCACGCCACCTCCGTCAACCGCCTCCAGGACCTGGAGACCCTGCTGCTCCGCAGCCCGGGGGGCCGCACGGTCACCCTGGGGAGCGTGGCCCAGATCCTCCTCACCTCCGGCCCCGAGCAGATCAACCGCGTGGAGCGCCAGCGCACCATCGCGCTCCAGATCATCCCCCCCGAGACCGTGCCCCTGGAGGCCGCCCTGGAAACCATCGAAGCCACCGTGGAGCGCATGCGGGAGTCGGGGGCCGTCCCCGAGGGCGTGCGCACCCGCATGGCAGGCACCGCCGACAAGCTCACGACCACGTTTCGGGTGCTGCGGGCGGACTTCCTCCTCGCCATCATCATCACCTACCTCCTCATGGCGAGCCTCTTCGAGAGCTTCTTCTACCCCTTCGTCATCCTCTTTAGCGTGCCGCTGGCGGCCGGCGGCGGGTTTCTGGGCCTGTGGCTCGTGAACCGCTACCTTGCCGCCCAGCCCCTGGACATGCTCACCATGCTCGGGTTCATCATCCTGGTGGGCACGGTGGTGAACAACGCGATCCTCGTGGTGCACCAGACGCTCCTCTCCATGCGCCACGACGGCACGGCCCCGCGCGAGGCCCTGCGCGACAGCGTCCGCACCCGCATCCGCCCCATCTTCATGTCCACCGCCACCACGGTCTTCGGCATGCTCCCCCTGGTGCTCTTCCCCGGCGCCGGGAGCGAGCTCTACCGGGGCATCGGCGCGGTGGTCGTGGGGGGGCTGGCCCTCTCCACGGTCTTTACCCTCTTCCTCGTCCCCACGGTGATGAGCCTCTTCCTCGACCTGGCCAAGCTCTTCCGCAAGGCCCCCGCATGACGGCCCCGGTGACCGTGCGCCACCTCCGGGGCGGCCGGGCCGCCGCAACCGCCGGGGCGGGGCTTGCCCTCCTCGCGGCGGGGCTTCGCCTCCTGTCCTCGGCCCTGGCGGGGGGCGACGGGTGGCCCTTCCTGGCCCTGGGCGGGACCGCCCTGACCGCGGCCGGGCTGGGGATCGCCACCCTGCCCCGGCGCCTCACCACCATCCTCGGCCCCGAAGGGGTGAGCCTGGGCTGGGCCCTGGGCCGCCGCCGCATCCCCTGGGCCCGGGTGCGCCGGGTGGTCATCGGCCCCCTGGGGTCCGGCGGCGGCGAGCGCGACCCCGCCGCCGTGACCCTGCTCCTGGATACGGGAGAAGAGGTGCTCTACTCGATCCCCGGGGCCCGGGGGAGCACCGAAGCCGCCACCGCCGCCCTATTGGCCGCCGCCGAGGCCGCAGGGGTCCGGATCGACGACACCCTGGCCCCCCGGGAAGAGCGCAAGGAGCGCGCCAAGCGCTGGCGGGAGGCGCGGATCAAGGGGTGGCGGTAGGGGTGCCCTGCGGTCGAACCATGTATTGACAACGCACGGACAGATGGGGAGACTGAACCGTGGACGTTCACTACACCCTTCACGGCGTTTCCTTCGTGTGGAACGGGGCCAAAGCTCAGAGCAACGCGAGAAAGCACGGCGTAGCCTTCGAGTCGGCGGCCGAGGCGTTTTTCGATCCCTTCCTCCGATTGGTGGACGCCGGGGAGCATGACGAGGAGCGGATCGCCCTTCTGGGGATGACGGAAGCAAGCCGGCTTCTCTTCGTCGTGTACGCGGAGCGGGAGGACGACGTGTTCCGGATCGTCTCGGCAAGGCCGGCTACTTCCGCGGAACGGAGAGACTATGAAGACCTCTGAGCTCCGCCACCGCCTGCGCAAGGACCGCCCCATGACCTCGGTCACCCTGCGGATGCCCGAAGACGTGGTGGAAGACTTGAAGCGTGTCGGGCCGCTCCTGGGTTTCAGCGGCTATCAGCCCCTGATGCGGCACTACATTGGCCAGGGCCTTCGAGCGGACCTCGCGCGCCTGGACGACCCTCCGCTCCTGGGGCGGCTCGTGGACAGCCTCAAGCGCCACGGCGTGGACGAGCACGTGATCGCCGAAGCCGTCGCCGAAGCGGCTCCCGAGGCGTGCCCAAGTGCAAGAGAACCAAGCCTGCGGTGATATCAAGCACGCCGGTCGGTAGACCATCGTTCCATACGGGGCAACGTTCTTGCCGGACTGTCTGCGACAGAGGACCTGAGGATGCACAGACCGGAGCTCAGCAGCGAGATTCGATGGATTTGCAGGCAGATGGAGGACTTCGAGGCTTCCGAGAGCGTTCCAAACACCGGCACTGGTGCAAGACGTGAAGGGGAGGGCTTTGAGAAACTCATAGCGAGCCTTTGGCTCGCCTTCCAGAACCAAGCCAAGATGATTGGGGCGCAGGCGTCAGTGGTCCCGGGCGTTGGCAATCGGCGCTACGCAAAGCTTACTGTCGGGGAGCGTTCCATCTTCATTCCAACACTAGCCTCGGACGGCATTGCCGATTCTCACGCGGGCCAACACCGTTGGTTAGAGGTGGTCTTTGGAGTTTCTGACTTAGTCGCTGCATACCCAACGGAGGCCGAGGTGGTCCAAAAATATGCGCCTCAGACTGGCCCCTATGCCGGACTCAAGTATCCAACGATCTATCAGGGACTGAAGACCAAGTTTGACGACACGGTTGTCCTTGTGGACGGAGGTGTGCTTCGCGAGAAGATCATGCTCGAGTACAAGACCGCAAAGTCTAGCGCTGGGCGGCAGATCGACGGCAATGCCCACGAGCGGCTCTCCTTTCAGATCATGCAATACCTGGAGGTCGCGACACGGTACACGAAATGCTCGCTCATGGTGATGACAAACGGTGCTTTTGTAAGGTACAGGAACAAATACCGTAAGCGTTCACGGGGGGTAGCCTGGAATCCGACGATGATGTGGAGACACGAGCATTTTTCTCGGGACATTTCTCCCGCCATCGTGTACAACACGGTGGCAGAGGAGGGGATGTCCCATGGCCG
>JBFLZB010000067.1 GCA_040756475.1 Thermodesulfobacteriota bacterium | reverse complement strand
GCGGTCATGGCGTTCTCCAAGAGAGGATCCCGGCGGCCCCTCGGGCGGGCCGCGGGTCGGGGCTCGTCCCGACGATTCCCGCGGCGCCGGGAGGGTGCCGGGGCAGGCCCCGACCTGCGCGTCTATCAGGATGCTGAAAAACCCCCTCCCTGGGTTTTTCAGCTACGGGTTCTCGGGGACGGCCCCTTCGAACCCTTTCGAATCACTACGCTTTTTAAACGCCGCGATTCGACGTCCCATCCATGGGACGCATGCAGGCTGCTTTTTCAGCAGCCTGCTATGGGTTGTTCTCTCCCGCTTCCTCCAGCGCCTCCAGGATGCCCCGCAGGGGGATCTCCACCCAGCCGGGGCGGTTGTTGAGCTCGTACCCGAGCTCGTAGACCGCCTTGTCCAGGAGGAAGGCCCGGAGCAGGAGCCCGACCTCGTCGGGGCCGGACGGCAGGAACGGGGCTCCCCAGGCCTCTCCCAGGTAGGATTGGAGGAACCGCCCGGAAACGTAGCGGTACCAGAACCGCACCCAGGGCTCCAGGCCGGAGGCCTCCCCCGGGCGGACCTCCAGGTGCCGGTCGAGTCCGGCCCGGCCGGCGTACTGGAACGACCGGATCATTCCCGCCACGTCCCGCAGGGCCGAGCGCTTGAGGCGGCGCTCCCCGGGGGGGCGTGCGGGCTCCCCCTCGAAGTCGATGACGGCGAAGTCCCTGCCGGTGAAGAGCACCTGGCCCAGGTGGTAATCGCCGTGGATGCGGATCTTCGACCCCGAGAGCTTCCGGCCCGTGATCCGGGCCAGTTCCCCGAGCACCCGGGTCTCGGCCCCGAGCACGTCCTTTGCCAGTGAGGCCGCGGGCTCCGGCAGGGCGGAGCGCTTGCGCCCCAGAAGCTCGAACACCCGGCGCACGAGGGAGCGCATGGACTGGTACACCGAACGCTGGTAGAGGGTCGAGAAGGGCTCGGGGCGGAACGCCGGACTCCCGGTGTCCGATGCCAGGGCCCGGTGCATCTGGGCGGTGCGCGTGCCCAGCAGCTCCACCATCCCCAGGAAGTGCCCGTCCAGGAGCGCCTCGACCTCGGGGCTCCGCGCCGGCTCCAGCGGACCCGGCAGCTCCGGCGGCAGGGCGAGGGAGGTCGTTCCTTCCGTTCGCACCCGGTCGAGGGTGTGGCCGAGCCGGTCCACCGCCCAGGACCAGGCGTCCCCCTCGTTGGCGACGAAGCCCTGGAGCAGGGCAAGCGGGGCCGGCTCGGCTCCGGGGCGGCGGTACTCCAGGAGACCCGCGAAGGGCGGTGTATGGGCAAAGCCGGCTTGTTCCGCGAGGAACCGGGCGACCTCGGCATCTGGGCTGGGGCCCTCCTCCACCGCCCGGTAGAGCTTGAGAAAGAGGGCATGCTCGTAGGTCACGGCGGTGTTGGTTTGCTCGGCCCGGAGGACGCGGGAGGAGAGGTGCGGGTGCCGGGCTCCGGCGAGCCGGGCGAAGTCCCGGCCGGGAAGACCTGCCAGCTCGCCTCCGGGGGTGGGCAGGCGCCTGCGCCCTGCCACGGCTTGCAAGAGCCAGTCCCGGAAGGCCGGTGCGTGGACGGCGTCGTACAGCACCCCTTCGCCTTCCCGGCACTGCACGGTTGCCAGCAGGGCGCCCGGGGGCGGCTCGACCCCGACCCCGGGCCGGCCCGGCTCGAAGGCGAGGGGAAGGAGGTAGGTATCGGCGGCACCCTCGGCGTAGGTGGCTTGCAGAAAGAGCAGGCGGGCCTCGGTCCCGGGGAGCTCGGCGGCTTCGGCTACATGGACCGCGCGAAGCGTCCGGGCCTTGCTCCGAAACCACCGCTGGCGGGAGAGAAACTGGGGCAGCACCGAAACCTCGAGGCTCTCGAGGCCCTCCCCCCGTAGGAGCTGGTGCCAGCTGCCCGGGGTCTCGAGCCGCGGCAGGTTCGCCCCCCCTTCCGCCTGCGCGGTCCGGCGCTCCGGCGTGAGCTCGAACCAGTAGTAGGCGTGGTTGGTCAGGGTGAGGACGTAGACCTCGCCCCTCACCGGGGGAAAGCGGTTGCGGCTGAAGACTTCCACGGGGGTGCAGCCCGTCCACCGGCTCAGGTCGAGCTCCACCGCCTGGGAGAAGCGCGAGAGGTTGACCACCACGAGCACGGCCTCCTCGCCCCAGCGGCGCACGAAAGAGAGCACCTTGGGGTTGTCGCTCGGCACCACCTCCAGGGTCCCCCGGCCAAACGCCCGATAGCGGCGGCGCATGGCGATGACGCGGCGCATCCACAACAGCAGCGACGAGGGGTTTCGCTCCTGGTTCTCCACGTTGACGGTCTGGAAGTGGTACTCGGGCTCCAGGATGGGGGGGAGGTAGAGCTGCTGGGGGCTGGCGCGGGAGAAGCCGGCGTTTCGGTCGGGGCTCCACTGCATGGGGGTGCGGACGCCGTCCCGGTCGCCCAGGTAGTGGTTGTCGCCCATGCCGATCTCGTCCCCGTAGTACACGATGGGGGTGCCCGGCAGCGAGAAGAGCAGGATGTTCATGAGCTCCATGCGCCGCCGGCTGTTGCGCAGGAGCGGCGCGAGCCGGCGCCGGATGCCCAGGTTGATGCGGGCCCGGGGATCGCGGGCGTAGGCCCGGTACATGTAGTCGCGCTCCTCGTCGGTGACCATCTCCAGGGTCAGCTCGTCGTGGTTTCTGAGGAACATGGCCCACTGGCAGGTGTCGGGAATGGACGGCGTCTGTTCGAGGATGTCGAGGATGGGAAACCGGTCTTCCATCTGGAGGGCCATGTAGAGCCTGGGCATGACCGGGAAGTGGAAGGCCATGTGGCACTCGTCGCCGGCCCCGAAGTAGGCGGCGGCGTCCTCGGGCCACTGGTTTGCCTCGGCGAGCAGCATCCGGCCGGGGTAGCGGGCATCCACGTGGGAGCGGAGCTTCCGGAGGAACGCGTGGGTCTCGGGGAGGTTCTCGCAGTTGGTCCCCTCCCGCTCGTAGAGGTAGGGAACGGCATCGAGCCGCACCCCGTCCACCCCCATCCCCAGCCAGTGGTCCATGACCCGCAAGAGGGCCCGATGCACCGAGGGGTGGTCGAAGTTGAGGTCGGGCTGGTGGGCGTAGAAGCGGTGCCAGAAGTAGGCTCCGGCCACCGGGTCCCAGCTCCAGTTGGAGGTCTCGAAGTCCTGGAAGATGATGCGGGCGTCGGCGTACCGCTCGGTGGTCTCGCTCCACACGTAGAAGTTCCGGTGGGCCGACCCCGCCTTGGCCTTCCGCGCCCGCTGGAACCACCGGTGCTGGTCGGAGGTGTGGTTGAGGACGAGCTCCGTGATGACCCGAAGCCCCCGCCGGTGAGCCTGGCGGAGGAACTCCCGGAAGTCCCGCAGGGTGCCGTAGGTGGGATGGACGCGGGCGTAGTCGGCGATGTCGTAGCCGTCGTCCCGGAGGGGCGAGGGATAGAAGGGCAGGAGCCACAGGGCGGTCACCCCGAGCTCCTCCAGGTAGTCGAGCTTCTCGATGAGTCCGCGGAAGTCCCCCGTGCCGTCCCCGTCGCTGTCGCGAAACGCCTTGACGTGGAGCTGGTAGATCACCGCGTCCTTGTACCAGTGTGGATCCGTCATCGCACCCTTCACAGGAAGTAGTCGAAGTCCTGCTCGCGGCGCAGGCGGCTGCGCACGCGGAAGATCCGGGCCGGGAGCACCTGGGGGTCGAGCTCCAGACGGTTCCACTCGCCCTGCCAGAGGAAACGGTCCTCCCCCAGCAGGTCGTGCATGAGGTAGGGCTGGCCCGGGGCGATGCCGAGCTCGTCCAGAGGCACCCGCACGCTGCAAGCCTGGGGGCGAAACGGATCGAGATTCACGGCGATCAGCAGCGCGTTGGAGCCGTCCTCGCTCGTCTTCCCGTAGAAGAGCACGTTGTCGTTGTCCGCCTCGTGGAACCGGAGGTTCCAGGTGGAGTGGAGCGCCGGGTTCTCCCGGCGGATGCGGTTGATTCGGCCCACCAGGGGAGCGAGGCTCTCGGGGCGGTCTCGCTCCCAGTGCTTTACCTCGTATTTTTCCGAGTCGAGGTACTCCTCCTTGTCCGGTACCGCCTCGGCTACGCACAGCTCGAAGGCCGGGCCGTAGATGCCGTAGTTGCTCGACAAAGTGGCGGCCAGCACCAGGCGCGCGGCGAAGGCGGGGCGCCCGCCGTACTGGAGGTACTCGGGCAGGATGTCGGGAGTGTTGGGCCAGAAGTTGGGCCGGAAGTGCTCCCGAACCTCGGTGCGGGTGAGCTCGGTCAGGTACTCGGTGAGCTCGGCCTTGGTGTTGCGCCAGGTGAAGTAGGTATAGGACTGGGAGAATCCCACCTTCGCGAGCCGCTGCATCACCTTGGGGCGGGTGAAGGCCTCGGAGAGGAAGACCACCTCCGGGTGCTCCCCCTTGACCTCCCGGATCAGCCACTCCCAGAAGGCGAAGGGCTTGGTGTGGGGGTTGTCGACCCGGAAGACCTTCACCCCGCGCTCGACCCAGAAGAGGACCACCCCCAGGAGCTCCTCCCACAGAGAGCCCCACTCGGGGGTCTCGAAGTCCAGAGGGACGATGTCCTCGTATTTCTTGGGGGGGTTCTCCGCGTGTTGGAGGGTGCCGTCCGGGCGCCAGCGAAACCACGTTGGGTACTCCGAGACGTAGGGGTGGTCGGGGGAGCACTGGAAGGCCAGGTCCAGGGCCACCTTCATCCCCAGCTTCCCGGCGGCCGCCACGAACCGCTCGTAGTCGGCCAAGGCGCCGAGCTCGGGGTGCACGGCCTGGTGCCCTCCCCGGCGGCTCCCGATGGCCCAGGGGCTTCCCGGTTCGCCCGGCTCGGCCCTCGGACGGTTGTTTCGGCCCTTGCGAAAGGACTCTCCGATGGGGTGGATCGGAGGCAGGTACACCACGTCGAACCCCATGCGGGCCACCTCGGTCAAGAGGCGCTCGGCGTCGCGCAGAGTGCCGTGGGGGCCGGCCCCGCAGGAGCGGGGGAAGAACTCGTACCAGGCGCTGAAACCGGCCAACGGCGGGTCCACCACCAGGGGCAGGGTGCGGCCGTACTCGGTGGCGAGGGAGCGGTCCGGCCACCGGGCCCCGAGCCGGGTGAGGTCCTGCCCCAGGGCCAGGGAAACCGCGGCCTCGGGGTCGGAAGCCCCCTCGAGCTCCCGAGAGAGGTGCTCGAGCCGCTCGCCGTCGGGGGTCCCGCGGGCCCGGGAGGCCGCGGCCGCCACCAGGGCGGCCCCGATTCGCAGGTCCACCGCCACCTCCTGGCCCGCGGCGGCCTTCTTGCGCAAGTCCTCCTGCCAGGTGGCGAACCGGTCGGCCCAGGCCACCACGCCGTACTCGTAGCGCCCCACCTCTTCCGGCGTGAAGCGGGCCTCCCAGCGGTCGTTCCCGAGGGGCTTCAGTGTCTCCTCTTCCCACGTCTCCCGGCCGGTCTTCCGGTACCGGAGCACGCCCCCGACCCGATCGTGGCCGTCGGAGAAGACATCGGCGCGGACGGCGAGGGGTTCCCCCACCACCCGCTTCACCGGAAACCTTCCGCCGTCGAGCTCGGGCCGCACGGCCTCGATGACCACTCGCCGGCGTCCCTCCTCCGGGAGCCTTCTCCTGCGCGCTTGCGTCATACCGTCTCCTCCTCCGGGTTGCCCGGCTCGGGCGCCCCCGCCCGGAACGGGAACCGATCGCCCTCGCCGGGCGAAGTCCGGCGGGGCCGCTCCACCTCGGCACGGACCCGAGGCAAGCTTTCCGGGTGGTGCTCCCGGAGGAAGGCCAGGAGCTTCTCGCGCACGGCGCACCGCAGGTTCCAGGCGGCCCCCGAGTCCGGCGCGCTCATCAGGGCCCGCAGCTCCACGGTGCGCTCGGTGGCGTTGGTCACCTGGAGGCCCCAGGCCTTGCCGTCCCACTCCGGCGACTCCTGCAGGATCCGGTGGAGCTCCTGGCGGACCGCGTCCACCGGGACGCGGTAGTCCGCATGGAGGAACACGGTCCCCAGCAGGTCGGCCGAGATTCGGGTCCAGTTCTGAAAGGGCTTCTCGATGAAGTGGGTAATGGGGACCACCAGGCGGCGCAGGTCCCAGATGCGCACGACCACGTAGGTGAGGGTGATCTCCTCGATGCGGCCCCACTCCCCCTCCACGATGACGACGTCGTCGAGCCGGATGGGCTGGGTGATGGCAATCTGGATCCCCGCGAACATGGTAGCGATGCTCTTCTGTGCCGCGAAACCCAGGATGACGCCCAGGATCCCAGCCGAGGCCAGGATGCTCACCCCCACCTGGCGTATCCTGTCGAAAGTCATGAGACCGGAGGAAATTCCCACGATCAGGATCACGGCCACCGCGATCCGGTGCACGACCTGGAGCTGGGTGTACACCGCGCGAGCCTTGAGGTTGTCCCGAGTGGTAATGTCGTAGCGGGCCAGCACCGCGTCCCGCAAGGCGGAGGCCGTCGCGATCGCGAGCCAGCTCAGGGACGCGATGAAGCCCAGGCTGAGGGCGTGCCGGAACAGGGCGTCGAGGGCGGCAGGCAGGGCGAGGGAGGGTAGGAATACCAGGACCAGCACCAGGGGCAGGAGCAGCCGGGTGGGGCGATTCCAGTAGGTGCCCAGGAGGTCGTCGGGGAAGAACGGGGTACGCACCGCCCATCGGCCGACGATCCGAACGAGGAATCGGTGGGCCACCAGTCCTGCGGCGATCGCGAAGAGCAGCACGCCCGTCGAGAGGAGGACCTCCCACCAGGCGGAGAGGTCGAGCGCCGAAAGCCTGTCCTTCATCAGAGAGGTCCGAAGCGGGGTCCGGTGGGTAACATTCGCGGGAGTCTATCACTGTTCGCCGGGGTGGCCAGGAAATGGGTCCGTCATCTCCCCGCGGCCCATCGGTTGCCGGCAGGGGGCGGCGGTCCTGCTCCCCGTGGAGTTGGCGGATCAGGGCTGCCGCGATCCACCGCCTGGGTGGTAAGCGGGGTCCGGGAGCCCCTGCGCTCCGCCGCTGGCCAGGAAGGGCGAGTGTCGCGGAGCCCAGGAGGGGCGGGAGCGACCCCGCAATCCGCGGCAATTGGAGGAGGGGTCCCTCGCGGAACCGGTGTGCCTGGCCTCACCGGTTTCCATGGACTGGGGCGGATCAGTCGATGCGGTACGGGACTACGCTCCGGGGCTCCCGGACCCCGCCCCTAGATGAGGTGGTTGGTTCTGGGCTGATCCCCTGGTTTGCCAGTCACCGCGAAGATGGTACGTTCGGGCACCCCGACCACAGGGAGGAGCCGTTCATGAGTACTGCTGGTTCCGAAAGCCGGCCCGAGGTCTTCCGGGTCAAGGACTGCGCGCTTCTCAGTGTCGCCACCGGCGTGCGCGCCCAGACCCTCAAGGAGCTCCGGGACGGTCTGCTCTCCGTGGAGGGGAACAGCCTGTATCATCACTTCTGGGGGAGGCTGCTGCGGCCTCGACTGGACGAGCCGGAGTACACGAACGATTTTGCGTCCTGGGCCTATCACGCACTTCACGAGAAGCCCCTGGCCGAACGGCTGAGCATGGCCAATCCCTCCGAGTTCGAGAACCTGGAGCAGCTTCGGGAGGAGGTCGTGGAGATCTTGGAGCAGCGGCTGGACGAGAGCGAGTGGAGCCCAGGGGCGCGGGCGGACCAGCAGTTTCACTTTCTCCAGGCTCGGGTGGTCATCTTCGACACAGGTGTCTCGATCGGGACCCCCGAAGATCTCGTGGGGGTCCTCCCGAGCTTGCCCACCGGAAGCGTTTACTACCACTTCATCGACGCGCGACGGCGTACACAGGGGCGGCGGGACGACTTCTCGGCGTGGCTCTCGGGGTTCGGGGAGTCGTACCGGCCGCTGTTGGCGCGGATCGCGGCCCTCGACCCCTACTTCTCCTCCCTGAAGGAGGTGCGCTATCTCCTGGCCGAGCTCTTCCGAACCCACCTGGGGAGGTGACCGGTGCACGAGTTGCTGGAGCAGTATGCTCAGGTGGCAGGGCACGACGCGGTGGACTACTTGTGCCAGCTCGCCGCTCCCCTGGCCGGCGCCCGGGTGGTCCACGTCAATTCCACCCGGGAGGGAGGGGGGGTGGCGGAGATCCTCCACAAGCTCGTGCCCCTGATGCAGGCGGTGGGGCTCGAGGCCCGCTGGGAGGTGATCGAGGGGGACGAGGATTTCTACCGCTGTACCAAGGGCTTCCACAACGGCCTCCAGGGAGAGCAGGTCGTCTTGGCCGACGCGCTCCTTCGCGCGTACGAGAAGACCAACGCCCGCAACGCCGAGGCCCTGCGGGCCGTGCTCGAAGAGGCGGACTTCGTCGTCATCCACGATCCCCAACCGGCGCCGCTGATCACCCACTGCCCCAACCGCCGGGGGAAGTGGGTCTGGCGATGCCACATCGACGCCAGCCACCCCGACCGGAGGGTATGGCGGTACCTGCGCCCCTGGGTCGAGCCCTACGACGCGAGCATCTTCTCCCTGGCCGAGTTCGCCCGGGCTCTGCCCCACCCCCAGTACCTCATCCCCCCGAGCATCGACCCCCTGAGCCCCAAGAACCGGGAGCTCTCGGAGTCGGAGGTCCGCGCCGTGCGAGAGACACTCGGGCTGGACCCGGACCTTCCCCTCGTGCTCCAGGTCTCCCGATACGACCGGTTCAAGGACCCCCTGGGGGTGATCGAGGCGTACCGCCTGGTGAAGCGCCTCACGCCTTTGCAGCTCGTCCTGGCCGGGGGAGGGGCCGACGACGATCCCGAAGGGATGGCGATGCTGACCGAGGTGCGGCAGGCGGCCGAGGGTGACCCGCACCTCCATGTGCTGCTCCTTCCCAACGACGCCCACGAGACCGTGAACGCCTTGCAGCGAACCGCGGACGTGGTGCTCCAGAAGTCCTTGCGGGAGGGATTCGGGCTCACCGTGACGGAGGCCATGTGGAAGGGAAAACCGGTGATCGGGGGCGACACCGGGGGGATCCGGCTGCAAGTCGTCAACCACTTCACGGGCTTCCTGGTGCGAACCCCGGAAGGCGCGGCGCTTCGGATCCGCTATCTGCTCCACCGCGACGACGTGCGCAAGGACATGGGAGAGAGGGCGCGGCGCTTCGTCCGAGAAAACTACCTGATCACCCGCCTGGTGCGTGACTACCTCGCCCTGTTCGTCGGACTCGAATCGGGGGAGGAGCGGATCGAGGTGGGGGGCTGACCGGGATGGTGGGATTCCGGGGAGAGGGATGATCTCCAAACCGGCACTGGCCGAGATCTTCTCACGGCAGGTCTGCCCCGAGACATGGGGGCGCGCGGGGAGGCCGATTCGAGGTCAGAACAGGTGGATGCCCCTTGCTTCGGTGAGGCGGCCCTGAACCCGGAGGAACTCGGTCTCGGCCTGGCGGGCGTCGCTGCGGGCGCGGTGCCAGTTGAGCTCGGCCTCCCGCTGGCGGCTCTCCGCCTGGAGGACGTCGGAGGCGGTGGCGCGGCCGGCGTCGAACCGGGCGCGCTCTCCCTCGGTCTCCTCGGCCCGGGCCCGGGCGGTCACCCCGGCCAGCTCCACCTTGCGCCGCAGGCGGTCGAGGTCCACCGCCGCGCGGCGCACCTGCGCCTGGATGACGAGCGCGAGGTTTTCCACGGCGGCTTGCGCCCGCTGCCGTGAAAACTCCGCCCGCCGCGCCCGCGCGCCCTCGGCGCGGCGCCCCAGGGTGTGCTGCCAGGTGAGACCCACCCGCCAGTCGTCGTAGTTCTTCTCGGTCACCTGGGACCAGGTGCCCCCGAGACTCGTGTCGCGCCCGCTGCGGGCATAGGAGGCGAAGAAATCCAGCCGGGGCAGCAGGCCGTCGCGGGTCTCCACCACGTCGAGCTCCCCGTTGGCCAGCTCCAGGCGGGCCTGCATCAGGTCGGGCCGGCGCAGCAAGGCGTGCTGGACCCAGGGGGCCGGGTCTCCGGGAGCTGCCGGCGGCTCCGGCTCGTCCACGGGTTCGAGCTGCGCGCCCCAGGGCAGGTCGCGTCCCGGGCCCAGCCGGCGCACCAGGTCGAGGCGGGCAGCCTCCAGGGCGCCCCGGGCGTCCTCCAGGGATTCCTCCCGGGCCGCCACCTCAGCCCGGGCCGCGGCGAGCTCGACCGTCGGGCGGCGCCCCGCGGCCACCAGGGTCTCGGTGTCGGCCAGGAGCCGCCGGCTCGCGTCGAGGGACTGGCGGCGCACCTCCAGGGCCCGCCGGGCGAAGGCCAGGTCCCAGTACGCTCCCTCGATCCCGGCGACGAACCCCTCCACCGCGGCGTGGAAGGCGTACTGGCCGGCGATCTCCTGGTTTTCGGCCCGACGCACTCCCGCCAGGTTGGCCTCGGGGCGGAGCCCCCGCAGGAGCGGCTGGGTCACCCCCAGGGCGAGGCGCGAGCCATACTCCTCGGGGGAGAAGTTGGTCCGGTTGCGGGCGGAGTCGGCCCCCACGGTGAGCTCGGTCCCGGTGGGAAGCGGCTGGACGAGCTCGACCGCCGCCTGGTCGTCGCGGCCCCGGCGCACCCCCGCTCCCGGCACCTCCAGGGCGCTCTGGCGCGCGCTCGTGGGCTGGCGCGACTCCCCGTGGCTCACGGAGGCGGAGACGCTGGGGTCGAAGGCGGCCCGGGCTTCCTCGGCCAGGGTGGCCTGGGCCTCGGCCGTGAGCCGCTCCACCCGAAGCTCCGGGCTGCGCTCCAGGGCCAGCAGGAGCGCCCCCGGCAGGGTCAGCGGCAGGCTCTCGGCCCCGGCGGGCCGAGGCGGCGAAGCACCGCCCAGGGCCGCGGCCAGGACCAGGCCCGGGAGGGAGATGCCCAGGGCTCGCCGGCAGGCCGGCCGCGACGCGTCACTCATACCGGAGCGCCTCCACGGGGTGAAGCCGGGCGGCCTTGCGGGCCGGGTAGTAGCCGAAGAAGACCCCTACCCCCAGGGCGAAGCCCACGGCAAGGGCCGGGGCCCCGGGGGTGATGACGGTGCGGAAGGCCCCCGAGCGGTCCACCAGGAGGGTGATGGCCAACCCGAGGCCCAGGCCCAGGAGCCCCCCCGCCGCGCTCAGGACCAGGCTCTCCACCAGGAACTGGCGCAGGATGTCGCGCCGGCGCGCGCCCACGGCCTTGCGCACCCCGATCTCCCGGGTGCGCTCCGTCACGGCCACGAGCATGATGTTCATGATGCCGATCCCCCCCACCAGCAGGCTCACCCCCGCCACGCTCGCCAGCAGGGTCGTGAAGGTGCGGCTCACCCCTTCGAGGGTCTGGAGGAACTCGGTGGAGCTCTGGATGTAGAAGTCATCCGGGGCGCCCGCGCGCAGCCCGTGGCGCGCGCGCAGCACCTGCCGGATCCCCTCCTGGGCGTCGTCCAGCGCCCCCTCGTCCGAGACCTGCACGTAGATGGCCCGCAGGCTGTCCACCCCCAGCAGGCGCTTCATGGCCGTGGTGTAGGGGATGAGGATCTGGTCGTCGGGGTTGAACCAGCCCTGGTCCCCCCGCTCCCGGAAGACGCCGAGCACGGTAAAAGTGTCGCCCTGAATCTTGACCGCCGTGCCCACGGGGTTCATCTCCCGGTCCCCGTAGAGGTCCTCCACCACCTTGGGGCCCAGCACCGCCACCCGGGCCATGCGGCGCTCGTCGTCGGCGTCGAAGGGGCTGCCGCTGCGCAGGGGGAAGTTGCGCAGGTCGAAGTAGGCGTCGGACACCCCGCGCACCGTGGTGCGGGAGTTGCGGTTCTCGTACTTGGCCTGGACCGTGCCCGTGACCTCGGGGGTGACCGCCACGGCCTGGCGCACCTCGGCCAGGAGGGCCTCGGCGTCGCCCACGGTGAGCCGCTGCAGGGCGTCGGTGCGCACCCCCCCGAGGCCCCGGGTACCGGGCCGGATGGTGAGCACGTTGGTGCCCCACTGGCGCACCGACTCGGTCACCTCCAGGCGCGCCCCCTCCCCGATGGCGAGCATGGCCAGCACAGCCGCCACCCCGATCACCACCCCCAGCATGGTGAGGGTGGAGCGCAGCTTCGAGGCCGCGAGGCTCTTGAGGGCGAGCTTCACCACGGTCCACCAGAGCATCAGGCCTCCTGGAGCCGCCCGTCGCGCATGACCAGGCGGCGCCGGCACCGCCCGGCCACGCCCGGATCGTGGGTGACGACGATCAGGGTGCGCCCCTGGCCGTTGAGCTCGTCGAAGAGGTCCAGGATCTCCTCTCCCGTGCGGGAGTCCAGGTTTCCCGTGGGCTCGTCGGCGAGCAGTATGCGGGGCTCGGTCACCAGGGCCCGGGCGATGGCGACCCGCTGCCGCTGGCCCCCCGAGAGCTGCTGGGGCAGGTGGCGCAGGCGGTCCGAGAGGCCCATCCGCTCCAGAGTTTGCAGAGCCTGATCGCGGATCTCGCGGCTGCGCAGCCCCCCCGCATAGAGCAGGGGCAGCTCCACGTTTTCCAGGGCCGTGGCTCGGGGCAGGAGGTTGAAGGTCTGGAAGACGAACCCGATC
Organism: Thermodesulfobacteriota bacterium; assembly: GCA_040756475.1. NCBI lineage: Bacteria > Pseudomonadati > Thermodesulfobacteriota > Thermodesulfobacteriota bacterium. The sequence goes on along the minus strand of JBFLZB010000067.1, from coordinate 10,277 downwards.
TTGCGGTTTCGCACCGCGGCCAGGGCGTCCTCGTCGAGGCCGGCCACGTCGCGGCCGTCCAGGCGGTAGGACCCGCCGTCGGGGGCCTCGAGGCACCCCAGGATCTGGAGCAGCGTGGACTTGCCGCTGCCCGAGGCGCCCACCACCGCCACCTTCTCCCCCTCGTCGATGCGAAACGACACCCCGTCCAGGGCCCGCACCGCCTGGTCCCCCAGGTGGAACACCTTGCGCAGATCCGTGCACTCGATGAGCGCGCCCACCGCCCTACCTGCGCCCCAGGCGCCAGAAGAAGCTCGCCCGGGCGCGGCCCCGGTCGGCCGTGGGTGCCGCGTCGCGCCGCCAGGCGCTGGGGGTGGCCGGGCCCAGGAGGACCACCCGCTCCCCGGCCGCGAGCCCGGAACGGATCTCCACCCGGTGGGCGTCGCGCAGGCCCGTCTCCACCGTGCGCTCCTCGGGCTCCGCGCCTTCCCCCGCCACCCGCACCCGGGCGCCCGACGGGTCCAGCGCCTCCCGGGGGATCCACAGGGTGCCGGCCGACCGGGCCACCTCCACCTCCACGTCGGCGGTCATCCCCGGGCGTAGGAGGGCGGCGGCCTTCTTCTGGGGTTCCTCGGTCCCGTCGCCCTCCACCGAGACCTTCACGTCGAAGAGGACCACCTTCTGTTCCTCCCGGCCCACGGGGGAGATCTGCACCACCCGGCCCCCCAGCACGGCGTCCCGGAAGGCGTCGGGGCGGATCCGGGCCTCCTGGCCCAGGCGCACCTGGCCGATGTCCACCTCGTCCACCGCCAGGAGCACGTAGAGGCGCGAGAGGTTGGCGATCTTGAGGAGCGCCGTTCCCCCGCCCACGTTGGTCAGGGCCGAGGAGACCACCTGCCCGGCCTCCACCAGGGTCTCGGTCACCACGCCGTTCAGCGGGGAGAGGATGCGGGTATCCGCGAGCCGCCGCTCGGCTTCCTGGAGGCTCAGGAGGGAAGCCCCCAGGTCCGCCTCGGCTCGGCGCACCTCCTGGGCCGCGCGCTCCACGTCGTCGCCCCGGGCGCGGGCCCGCTCGGCCGCCGCCTCGGTACGTTCCACGGCCGCCCGGGCTTCGGCGGCCCGGGTGGAACTGGCTTCGGCCTCCTCTCGGCTCACTACTCCGGCGGCCAGGAGTCCTTCGTCCCGGGCGAGCCGAGCCAGCGCCTCCGCCAGGCGGGCCCGGGCCTCGGCCCCAGCCGCTGCGGCATCGCGCTCGGCCAGGGCGCGCTCGGCCTCGGCCACCCGCAGCGCCGCGCGGGCCGCCGCGAGGCGGGCCTCGGTCGCGGCGAGCTCGATCCGCTGGCGCTCCCGATTGCGCTCCTCGTCCACCGGGTCCAGGGCCACCAGGAGGTCCCCCGCGCGCACCAGGTCCCCCGCCTGGAAAGGGAACTCCACGATCTCGCCCGAGGCCTTGCTCTTCACCTCCACCTCGGACTCGGGCTGCACCTTGCCCGTGGCCGAGACGGCGATGACGAAGTCCCCGGCCTCGACCGCCGCGGTGGGCGGCGGCTCGGCCCCCGATCGGGAACCCGTGCCGGAGGGGGTGCACGCGACCAGGAGGCAGGGGATCAGGAAGAGGAGCGAAAGGCAACGGATTCGGATCATCGTTCCGCGGCAGAAGAGGGTTCGAGGCACCTGCGTACCGTAGCAGAGCCGGCCCGGCGACGCCAGAGAGGCCCGGAGGCAGGAGCGTGACCCCTACCCACCAGGGTCCGGTACGCATAAAATGGACCTTCCGGGCACCCCACCCGGGAACGGGGCTGGAGGCAGGAGCGGGCATGACCACGGGCGACAGGTGCAAACGGGTTGGAAGGGTACACGTGCTCACCGACGTGGTGCTCCAGGCGCGGTTCTCCCACGTGGAGCTCGCCCGTCGGGCCCTGGCCGGCGGCGCCGAGGCGGTGCAGTTTCGGGAGAAGGGGGGGAGCACCCGGGAGCTCATCGGGGTGGCCCGGGAGATGGCGGCCCTGTGCCGGGGGGCCGGCGCGGTCTTCCTCGTCAACGACCGGGTGGACGTGGCGCTGGCCGCCGAGGCCGACGGGGTGCACCTGGGCCAGAGCGACTTCCCCCTTGCCCTGGCCCGAAGGCTCCTGGGGGAGCACCGGATCATCGGGGGCTCGGCCACGACCCTGGAGGAGGCCCGCCGGTGCGTGGAGGAGGGCGCCGACTACGTGGGCTTCGGGCCCGTGTACCCCACCGGCTCCAAGGCCGACGCGGCGCCCGCCCGGGGGCTTGGCCTCCTGCGGGAGGTGGCCGCGGCGGTGCCGGTTCCGGTGGTGGCCATCGGGGGTATCGGGATCGACAACGCGCCCGACGTCGTGCGCGCAGGGGCCCACGGGGTGGCTGTCATCTCGGCCGTGTGCTGCCAGGAGGATCCGGCCGAGGCCACGCGCCGGCTCCTCGAGGCGTTGGAGTTCACCACGAGCTGACGAGGGGGAGAGGAGAGAGGCAGTCCGTGACCGATCCGCGACTGGCGCAGCGCGCCGCCGAACACCTGGAAAAGCTCAGGGCCCAGCGCCCGCTGGTCCACAACATCACCAACTTCGTGGTGATGAACGTCACCGCCAACGCGCTGCTCGCCTGCGGCGCGGCGCCGGTGATGGCCCACGCCCCCGAGGAGGTGGAGGAGATGGTGGCCTTCGCCGGGGCCCTGGTGCTCAACATCGGCACGCTGTCCCCCTCGTGGGTGGACGCCATGGCCCAGGCGGGTAGGGCGGCCAACCACCGGGGCATTCCGGTGGTGCTCGACCCCGTGGGCTCGGGCGTGACCCGGCTGCGCACCGAAGCGGCCCGGCGGCTCACCCGTGAGGTGCGGGTCTCGGTGGTGCGGGGCAACGCCTCCGAGGTCCTGTCCCTCGCCCGGGCCGGGGCGGGGGGCAAGGGGGTGGACACCGCCCACGGCGTCGACCAGGCAGCCGAGGACGCCATGGGGCTGGCCCGGGAGCTGGGCGTCACCGTGGCCATCACGGGCCCCGTGGACTTCGTCACCGACGGCCGGCGCGCCTGCCGGGTGCACAACGGCCACCCCCTCATGGCCCGGGTCACCGGCACCGGGTGCACGGCCACGGCCCTCATGGGGGCCTTCCTGGCGGTGGCCGAGGACCCCTGGGAGGCGGCAGCCGGCGCCCTGGCCTACTTCGGCGCCGCCGGGGAGCTCGCCGCCCGGGGCGCCGCGGGGCCCGGGAGCTTTCAGGTCAACCTCATCGACAGCCTGGCGGCGATCGACGGGGCCCGGCTGGCGGCGATGGCCAAGATCGAGGTGGTGGGGGGGTAGGGCCTCTCACCCCTCCCCAACCTCCCCCGCCGCGTCCTTCGCAAAGATCTTCCCCTTGGCCCACCCCACCAGTCGCCAGGCGGCGAGCTGCTCCAGGTAGCTGTAGACCACGGGCACCACGGCCAGGGTGAGGAAGGTCGAGGACAGGATCCCGCCGGCAATGGCGACCGCCAGGGGTTGGCGGCTCTCGCTCCCCACGCCGATGCCGAGGGCGACGGGCACGACCCCGGCGACCGTGGAGACCGCGGTCATGAGGATGGGGCGAAGGCGCGTCGTGCCGGCCTCCACCAGGGCCTCGTGGACCGAGAGACCCCGTGCCCGCAGCTGGTTGGTGAAGTCGATGAGCAGGATGCCGTTCTTGGTGGCGAGGCCCACCAGCAGGATCAGCGCGATCATGGAGAAGAGGTTGAAGGTGTTCCCCAGCAGGTAGAGGAGCCCGAAGGCCCCCACGAAGGCGAGCGGCAGCCCCGTCATGATGGCCAGGGGCTGGAGGAAGCTCTCGAACTGGTACGCGAGCACCATGTAGGTGAGGACGATGGCCAGGACAAACGCAAACGCCACGTACTGCCCCGTCTCCCCGAAGGTCTCGGCGCGCCCGGCGAACTTGATGGTGTAGCCGTCGGGGAGCAGCTCCTCGGCCAGGGCCCGCACCCGGGGCAGGGCCTCGCCGAGGACCATCCCCTCCAGGTTGGCGTACACGGTGGCGGAGCGCTGGCGGTCCAGGCGGTTGATCACGCTCGGGCCCACCCCCACCTCCACCGTGACGAAGCCGCTGGCGTCCACCAGGCGTCCGTCCCGGGAACGCACCCAGATCCGCTCCACGTCGCTCGGGAGCTCCCGGTGCTCGGGCACCAGGCGAAGCCGCACCTCGTAGGTGCGGCCCCCCTCCTTGTAGTCCCCCACCTGCACGCCCCCCATGAGGGCGCCCACCGCCGAGGCCACGTCGCGCACGCTCGCCCCGGCGTCGGCCGCCTTCTCCCGGTCGATGCGCACCCGCACCTCGGGCTTGCCCACGTCCAGGTCCCGGGTGAGGCCGACGAAGCCGGGGGTCTGCTCGAGCCGCTCCATGATCTCCTGGGAGTAGCGGTCCAGCGCCTCCAGGCGCGGGCCCCGGATGACGAGCTGGATGTCCTCGTTTCGGGCCCCGCCCCCCATGGGCGCGATGTCGGCGGCCACGCCCCGCAGATCCGGGATGGTCCGGAGGATCCCGTTGATCTCCCGCTGGACCTCCCGCTGGGAGCGGGAGCGCTCCCCCTTGGGCACCAGGGTCACGATGGCGATGCCGTTCTGGGCCGAGCTGCCGATCCCGCTGATACTGAAGAAGTGGCTTACCTCGGGGATGGCCCGCAGGTGCCCCTCCACCCGGCGCAGGAGCTCGTCGGTCTTGTCCAGGGAGTAGGCGAGCGGAGTGCGGATGCGCACGGTGAATCGGCTCGTGTCCTCGGCGGTGATGAACTCCTTGCCCAGGTTCTGGAAGAGGTAGCCCCCTGCCGCAAGGGTCAGGGCGGCCAGACCGACCACGGCGAGACGGTGGCGAAGCGACCAGCCCAGCAGGGGTCGGTACACCGCCGAGAGGCCCCTCACGGCCCCGTCGAATATCCGGAACAGGCGCCCCTTGTCGCGGCTCACCGTCAGCACGCGGGAGGCGAGCATGGGTACCACCGTCATGGCCACGAAGGTGGAGCAGGCCACGGCAAAGGCCATGGTCACGGCGAACTCGAAGAAGAAGCGCCCCACGAGCCCCCCCATGAAGGCCACCGGGAGGAAGACCCCTGCCAGCGCCGCGGTGGTGGCGAGAATGGCGAAGTACACCTCCCCCGACCCGTCGAAGGCGGCCCGCCGGGGGCCCTGCCCGAGGGCCTCCCGGTGGCGGTAGATGTTCTCCACCGTGACGATCGAGTCGTCGATCACGAGCCCTACGGCGGTGATGAGGGCGAGCATGGTCATGTTGTTCAAGGAGAACCCCATCCCGTACATCGTCGCGAAGGTCGCGATGATGGAGGTGGGGATGGACAGCGCGCTGATCAGAGTCGTGCGGGCGTTCTGGAGGAAGAGCAGGATCGTGAGTGCCGCTGCGAGCCCCCCCAGGAAGAGCTGGAACTTGAGCTCGCCGATGGACTGCTCGATGAACTCGGTGGTGTCGGTGGCGATGTGCAGCGTCATGCCCTCCAGGAGCATGGCCCGGATCTCGGGGAGCATGTCCTTGACGGCCCGGGCGATGGCCACCTGGTTGGCGCCCGAGCGGGGGGCCACGTTGACCGAGACGGTGCGGCTCACCCCCTCCTTGGTGGTGAAGCGGGCCACCGAGACGCTCTCCTGGCGCCCCGCCTCGGCGTAGCCCACGTGGCGCAGGCGCACGGGGGTGCCCTCGCGCCAGGCCACGATGAGCTCGTTGAACTCCTCGGGGGTCGCGAACTCCCCCACCGTGCGGATGAGGAACTCCTTGTCGGCCGACTCGATGCGGCCGCCGGGCACCTCCGCGTGCTGGGCCCGCACCGCCGCCGTCACCTCGTCCACCCCCACGTTGTAGGCGGTCAGGCGCTCCCGGTAGAGCCACAGGCGCACCTCCTTCTGGCGGGCGCCCCCCAGGCTCACCTCCCCCACCCCCTCGATGCGCTGGAGAAGGGGCCGCACCTCGTCCTGGGCGAACCGGGTCAGGTCCTCGATGGCGTGCTGCCCCGTGAGGGCGAGCCGCAGGATGGGCTGGGCGTTGATGTCGAGCTTGTCGATGACCGGCACGTCGGCGTCGGAGGGCAGCCGCCGGAGCCGGGCCGACACCTTGTCGCGCACCTCCTGGGCCGCCACGTCCAGGTCCTTGGTGAGCTCGAACTCCACGGTGATCTGGGAGCGCCCCTGGGAGCTCTGGGAGGTGATGTGCTTGACGCCGCTGATCGCGCTGATGGCGTCTTCGAGCTGGTCGGTGACCTGGTTGTCGATCTCCTCCGGACGGGCGTTCTCCCAGCGGGTGGAGACGGTGACGTTGGGGAAGTCCACGTCGGGGTACAGGGAGACCCCCAGGCGGGAGACCCCGATGACGCCGAAGACTACCAGGGCGCTTACGAGCACCGTGGCGGCCACCGGCCGGCGGATGGAGAAGTGGGGAAGGAACATGGGGGCTCCGTACCCCCCTACACCACCTGCTCGCAGGGGACCAGGAAGGCTCGGATCGGCACGCACCCGCAGCCCCCCGTGCGGAGCACGAGCTCGCGCACGGCCTCGGCCACGCCGTGCGCCTCCTGGTCGGGGAGCACCACGAGGATCATGGCGTTCTGGCCGGGGCACAGGAGCGAGCCGTTCACCACCCCGGCGTCCCCCTGCCCGAAGACCTTGGGGATCTGGGTGAAGTGGCGCACCCCCCGGTCCTTCAAGATTTCCCTGATCTCCTCGTCGCAGCTCGTGTTGTAGACGATCGTGAGCATCTTCATGGGGAAACCTCTCGGTTCGGGGTGGCGTGGTGGGGCGCGTCCACTTCGGCTCCCCCCGGGTTCTCCCGGGCGAGGAGCCGGTCCTGCACCCGGCCCAGGGCACGCCAGCGGGCGAGCTGGTCCAGGTAACTGTACACCACCGGCGCCATCGCCAGGGTGAGGAAGGCTGCGGAGATCATCCCACCGGCGATGGCCACCGCCAAGGGCTGGCGGCTCTCGCTCCCCACCCCCAGCCCCACGCTCTTGGCCAACCGCCCTCCCCCGTCGAAATCGAAATCGAAATCGAGATCGATCCCGATCCCGATTTCGAGGATCGAGCAACCCCCCGGCGCCGCTCAGGGCTGCTTGGGGGGCACCGGCAGGGAGACCGCGGCGCCGTCGCGCAGGGCGAACTTCCCCTCCAGCACCACCCGGGTGCCGGGGCGAAGCTCGGCGCCCCGCACCTCGGCCCACTCGCTGGTGGTCTCCCCGAGCTCCACGGGGACGTGCCGGGCGATGTCGGCCTCCACGGCGTAGACGTAGGTGGCCGACTCGGTCTGGATCACGCTCTCCCAGGGCACGGTCAGGGCGTCCTCCCGGACCTCGAGGACGACCTCCACCCGGGCGAACATCCCCGGGCTCAGGCGGTGTTCGGGGTTGCGCACCTCGGCCTTCACCAGGAAGGCGCGGGTCTCCGGGTCCACCTGGGGGGCGATGAAGGAGATCGTTCCGGTAAAGACCTCCCCCGGCGCCGCGTCCACCCGCAGCGCCACGGGCAGGCCGGTGGTCACCCGGGCCCGGTGCTTTTCCGGCACCCGGAAGGTGATCTCCAGGGGGTCCAGGTCCACCACCGTGACCACGGCGCCGCCCACGGCCAGGAAGTCCCCCACGTTCACGTTGCGCACGCCGGCCACGCCGTCGAAGGGGGCCCGGATGCTCGCGTCGGCCAGGCGCACCTTCTGCTGGACGAGGCTCGCCCGGGTCCGGGCGATCTGGGCCTCGATCTCTCCGATGTCGGTGCGAATGCTGTCCGCGCTCTGCTTCGCCACCAGGTCCCGCTGCCGGGCGAGCTCCAGCTCGGTGCGGGCGATGTCGGATCTGAGCTCGTCCACCTCGGTCTGGATGCGGTCGAACGCCTGGCGGGCGATCAGGTCCCGCTCCACCAGGGGCCGGTTGCGCTCCAGGTCGCGCTCCCGGTTGGCCAGGCGGACCCGAAGCTGGCGCACCTGCTCGTCGAGCTTCTGGATCTCCGCCTCCACCAGGGCGGGGTTTCGCTCCAGGTCCCGCCGGCGGTTGGCCAGCCGCACCTCGAGCTGCTGGATGCTGGCCTCGAGCATGGCGATCTCGGCCTGGAGCTTGCGGTCGTCCAGGCGCACCAGCACCGCCCCTTCCTTTACCGGCCGGCCCTCGGAGAGCGCCACCTCGACCACGGTGCCGCTGGCCTCGGACCGCAGGGTGACGGCCCGGCTGGCCTCCAGGGTGCCCACCTGCTCCAGGCGCACTTCGACCCGGCGGGCCACGGCCTCTCCCACGGTGACCGGGACCACCCGGGGCCCGGCGGGTCGCGTGGAGGCGGGGGGCGCGGCCTCCTGCCCGCAGGCCGCCAGGGTCAGGGCGGCCAGCACCGCCAGGGCGGCGCCCCGGTCTCTACAGCTTCTCACGGTCGATCTCCTTGTCTTGCAGCTCGGCCACGATGCCGTGACGTTCGAGGTTCTTGCCCATGGCGCGGTAGAGGGTGGCGAGCCCCTTCTGGCAGTCGGTGAGGGCGGCGTCCTTGCGGATGTGGGCCTCGGTGAGGTCGTCCTGGAAGGTCAGGATCCGGAAGGTGTCGGTGAGGCCCTCCTTGAGCCGCTCCATCTCCTGGGCGAGCGTCGTGGCCGCCAGGGCCCGGAACCGCTCCGCTACCTGGTAGCGCTCCAGCCCCCGGCGCACGTCCACCAGCGCGCGCTCCACCTCGGCCTCGGCCGTGCCCTCCAGGCGCTTGAGGCCGTACAAGGCCTGGCGCTTGTCCCAGGAGCTCTGGCGCAGGCGGGCCTGGGCGGCGCGATTCCCCAGGGGGTAGGACAGCCGCACCCCCGCGAGCCACTGGTAGCCGTCCCCGTCGGGCAGGCGGGAGTAGGAGTCGAAGTAGGTGCCTTCGAAGTCCGAGGAGATCCCCTCGCGCTCCTCCCCCGAGAGGCCGTTCAGCCCCAGGGTGGCCACCAGGTCCAGGCGGGGAAGGGCCTGGTTGCGGGCGAAGGCGACGCGGATGTCCCGATTCTCGATGTCGAGGAGCCGGTCCCTCAGGTCGGGCCGCTCCGCCAGGGCCACCGCCAGCGCCTCCTCCAGCTCGGGGTAGCCGGCGGGGGCCGGGGGCAGGGGCTCCGTGGCGAAGGGCCTGGCGTACCCGGGGTCGCCCCGCCTGATCTCCAGGAGGTCCCACAGGCGGGTCGTGATGCGCTCGGCGAGCTGGCGGGCCACCACCACCTGCTCATCCCGGGCCGCCACCGCGGTCTCCGCCTGCTGCACCTCGGTGATGGGCACCACGCCGGCCGCGAACTTCTCCCGGTTGCCCTCCAGGAGCTCCTCCGCCCGGCCCCGGGCCTCGATCCGGTAGGCCAGGAGCTGGCGGGCCGCGGCCAGGTCGTAGTAGGCGAGCTCGATCTCCTCGCCGATCCGCAGCGCCCGGTCCAGGTAGCGGTACCGGGCCTGGAGCACCCCGTTGCGGCTCTCCCGAAGCGCCGCGGTGTTGACCTCCCGGCCCCGGTCCCGCAAGAGGGGCTGGGTGAGGTCCAGGACCAGGAAGGTGCGATAGGAGGGGTCGAGCCCCAGGTTCGGGGAGTTGCTCGAAAAGCGGAAGGTCTCCAGGGCGACGCGGGACTCGAGGCCGGTCTCGAACACCTTGCCTACCCCGGCGTCGGCACCCGTGGTGCGCGTGGTGTCCGCCCCGTTGGCGGAGGCGGCGGCGCTGGGCGTCTTGTCGGTGCGGGTGTCGGCCCCCGCCTGGAGCACCGGGTCGAACCGGGCCTCCCCCACCCGCACTTCCTCCCGGCTCAGGGGCACCGCGATCTCCTGGAGGCGCAGGTCCAGGTTGCGCTGGATGCCCAGGGCCAGGGCCTCCCGCAGCGCCAGGGTGCGGGAGCCCTCCTCGGTCGCCGTGTCCGCAGCTCCGGAAGCGGGACCGACGCCCGCGGCCAGGGCCGCGCACAGGAGGGTGAGGAGGAGCTTCCAGCGGTGCTCCGCCGTCGTCATGATCGGGCTCCCTTCCTTCGACGAGGGTCTTCGCACCCCCGTCCCCAGGGGACGCCGCCGGGTGGCGGCCCGGTGCGCCGGTGCGTTGGAAGCGTTGGGGCGAGATGCTGCGGCGTGGATCCAGACCCAGTGCTCCGTCAGGGTCGCCGAGCCCCCCGACCGGTCAAGGCAAATCCCCTCCTGCGCCCCCCGGGGCTCCCCCGCCGGGCGCGCGTTTCACCCTCTGCGCGGCGCGGGCCGGGGGCCTCCCCTCCGGTGTCCCATCGGTATCGGTATCGGTATCGGTATCGGTATCGGAAGCGACTTCGATCCCGATCCCGATCCCGATTTGGACCTCAGGCCGATCCCCT
>JBFLZB010000066.1:5230-22874 GCA_040756475.1 Thermodesulfobacteriota bacterium | reverse complement strand
CCCGCTGTTCGTGAGCTCGGGATTATGACAGGCGGCGCAGTAGTCCGGGTTGTCGTTGCGCGACTGGGAGCCGTGGAACCCGAACCACTCGTGGCACTGGTTGCAGCGGTCGATGTCGACGATGAGCCGGCGTGCGACGTTGGTGACCTCCCCGCCAAGGGCCGAGACAGGGGCCAACGGGTCGGTGGTCTCGTCGACGATCAGGCTCCGCCCCAGGAGGCGGACGTTGACCGCGCCGCCTGCGGTCGTGGTGACCGGCACGCCGGAGAGGTCCCGGCGCTGGGCGTTCAAGCCGCCCTCCAGGCCGATGGCGCGCATGGTGGCGGCGTTTACCGCTGCGAAGCCTTCGTCCGAGAGGTTGTAGTTCAGGTTGGCGGTGTACCACCCGTCCGCGTCGGGGGTGAGGCCGGCGAGCACCGTGGAGAGGTTCACGCTCACGGGCTGGTCGAAGGCGTCGAGCCCGGTGTCGGTGGTGCCGTTGAAGTAGCTACGGCCGGCGCCGAAGGCGTTGTTCCAGTCCTGGGGCGCCGCGATCGCCGGCCCGTCGAAGGGATTGGCCGGGGCAGCCTGGGGGGTGGCCCAGATCAGGCGGAAGCTCAGGTTCTGGTCGATGGCGCCCACGGAGGCCAGGTTATTCAGGTCCACGGGTGCAAACGCATCCGCGGCGTTCTGCTTCGCCAGCACGCGGAACTTGATCGTGGCCACCTTGCGGTTGGGATTGGTCACCAGATCCGCGTCGTCCGCCAGGGTGAAGCTCTCGATCTCGTAGCGCAGGATCTTGGCCCAGGCCGGCACCTCGGGGTTGTTCTCCGAGGAGACCCAGGTGCGGTGGACCAGCGCCGGGTCGATGCTCGTGCCCACGTGGCACGAGGCGCAGGCCGCGTCGCTGGTCTGCGGGATGGCGGTCTTGGCCGGGTCGGCCACGGACTGGCGCAGGCCGTTGGTCTGGCGCACGCTGGTCTGGCGGTTGCCGTGGAGGAAGCCCGTAGCGAAGTCCACGTCGTCGTGGCAGGAGCCGCAGGCCACGCGGCTGGGCTTTTCGCGCCAGTTGACGGCCTGGGGCGTGCGGGGGTCCGCTTCGGCGTGACACTTGCGGCAGTTGCGCAGCCCCTCGGGGTTCGAGAACGAGTTCATGGGCCACACGACGTTCGAGTAGTCGTGGCCGCCGAGCTCGTAGCCGTCCACCAGGTACTCGCCCATGTGGATCTTGTGGGTCATGGTGACCATGTCACCGAGGCCGTCGGCGAGGTCGGGGTTGTGGCAGGTGACGCAGTACCCAATCTCGAACCGCCGGCCGTGGATCGTGAGCTTGCTGTGGCACTCGTTGCAGGAGTCGCTGTGGGCGATCTCGCGCCGCAGGACCACCTCGCCCCCGTCGGGCCGGAAGTCGTTGGAGATGAGGTTCATGGCCGCCAGGGGGAAGGCGCCGTCCCCGATCTGGCCCGAGACCCGGTGGGTGCGGCTCGGCTCGAAGGGGATTCCCTCCACCGCGGCGATGTCCGTCGCGAAGGTGTAGCGGTAGGTGCCGTCGCCGTTGTCCACCAGCGTGCCGTTGTTCTCGGTGCCGGGGACGTCACCGGCGGTTCCGCCCCGGATGTAGTTCACCCAGTAGTCGGAGCTCCCGTTCTCGCCCGGGAGGAGCTTGGCGATGTTGAAGCGCATGAAGCGGGGGAGCCGTTCCTTGATCGCGCCCAGGCCGGCGATCTTGCGCCCGGTCACGTCGGTGACGGTGAACTCCACCACCGGCGGGCTCGCGATCGTAACCGAGGTGATCTCGGCGGTGGGCACCAGGCCCGCCACCACGTCATCGGAGAGCAGGCTCACGTCCACCACCTGGGAGCCGGGCAGCCCGTCCTGCCCCGGCGCGCCGGGCGCGCCGTCCTGGCCGTCATTGCCCGGAAGGCCCTGTTCTCCCTGGGGGCCCCGGGCGCCGTCGTCGCCGTCGTCGCCCGCGCATCCCGCCAGGGTCAGTCCCAGGGCCAGAAAGCCGGCCAGCATCCAACCCGTGCCTCTCTTCCACTTCGTCTTCATGGTTCTCCCTTTCGTGAGGGTGGGGTCTCGCCGGCCGCGGCCGGCACCTCTTCGTCCCGGGGGCAGGGGCCCCCTGTGCATACGCAAGCCCCGCCGTTCAGGGTCGCGCCAAGCCGATCCAGGCCAGCGCGGCATCCCGCGTCTCGGCCGGCACGTCGAGCGCCGCGATGGCCGCCCGGGTGGAGCCGTTCAGGAGGCCGTCGTCGAGCCAGTCGATGGAGTCCCAGATCAGCCGCGTGGCGTAGCGCACGTTGTGCGCATAGGCGCCCGGGTCGTGGGCCAGGAGGTTGAAGTTGTAGGCCGCGCCCATGTTGTTGGGGCCCGTGTCGGCGTCGCCCCAGTTTCGGGTCGTGAAATAGGGGAAACTCTCCTGGAAGTCGAACCCGTTGGCCGCGAGCTGGGCCCGGAGCGCTTCGAGGGCTGCGTCGAACCCGGCCTTGAGGGCGTTGATTCCGGGCACCGTGAGGGCCAGGCCCGACGTATGGCACACGTTGCAGACCGCGGGGGCGTTGATGGCGGTGATTGCGCCGTCCGCGTCTTTCGCCACCACCGCGAAGGTATGGCTCTGTCCGGCGCCGGCGCTGCTCATGTGGCACTGGGCGCAGGGGCCGTTGGTGCCGGCGGCACCCGCGACGGTGGCGCCCGGAGTGCCCATCTGGGCGTGAAGGTTCTCGGGGGTCGCATACACAAGGCCCGCGTAGTGGTAGCCGCTGGCCGAGAAGACCTGGCCGCCGGCCGTGAGGTAGTGGGAGTTGACGAAGCCCTGGTTGCCCCAGTCGGTCGCGGGGTTGGCCGCCCGGGCGGCGATGGTGCCGCCGCTCTCGCGCCCGATGTGGCAGGCCAGGCACACGTTCGAGGCGCCCACGTCGGGGTAGGTGAAGGCGGCTCCGGTGTAGTCGCCCGTGATGGCCCCGGGATTTCGCAGAGCGCCGGTCCGGTCGGAGTGGCAGCCCCAGCAGTAGAGGAGCTCGTTCTGGGGGGAGCCGGTCTCCGGGGTCCAGCCGGCGAGGTGCGAGAAGTCGTTGTTGGCGGGGGAGTAGCTCGCCGGGTCGTTCAAGTAGTTGGCGACGCCCGTGGAGGTGTGGCACCGCTGGCAGGCGGCCCGGTTCCCCGACTCGGTCGTCTGGTCCCAGTTGTAGTGGGTCCAGCCCGGGGCGTGGTCGTCGGTGATGGCCGCGGCGACCCGGTCGGCCACCACGCTGCCCGCCGCGTCCTTCACGTCGAGGATGTGCCCGCCGTGGGCGGAGCGCGCCCAGGCCAGGTTGATGGAGAGGTCGAGCCGGTGGCCGTTGAAGTGGCACGCCTGGCACCCGCGCTGGTCACCGGTCTTCACCACGTAGCCCTCGATGGCCACGTTGCTGCTCGCCTCCAGGAAGCCGGTGGCCGGGTCGTCGAAGTGCGTGTCGTTGATGACGCGCGCGGCCTCGTCCCCGTGGAAGAGGGCGGCGTCGAGGCCGTGGCACTGGCCGCACTGGGCGGGGCCCGGCAGCGGCGTGGGCAGGGGCCCGAGGCCGTTGTGGTACTGGCCGCCCCCGTGGCAAGACTCGCACCCCACCACCGGGCGGTCCGCCACCTGGCCGCTCGTGGCCGCAAACAGCAACAGCCCGTCGCCAAGCTGGTCGTGGCACGCGAGGCAGGCCGGGTCGGCCAGGGACGGCGCCGGCACCTGGTTCGCGTTGGCGTGGCGGCTCTCCAGCCACACCCTGCCGTCCGCGCTCAGGTGGCACACCAGGCAGTTGTCGAGCCCCACGGTGCGCGCCAGGGACAGATCGACCGGACCGGTATCGGGATCTCCCGAGTCGAGGTTGCTGCCGCAACCCCACAAAGCCACCACGAAGGCGGCCGCCAGGGCCAGGTAAGGCGACGCGTGCTTCTTCATCCTCTGCCTCCTCTCAATGGATGACCGTTCGGCCGGCCGGCATCTAGTGGCACTTGCGGCAGGTCTTGCCGCCGCTCGCTCTGTTGAGTCGACTCTGGATGTCGCCCCAGTCCTTGGGATGCGGATTCACCATCAGGCCGCTGCGGGCGCTGTGGCACTTGAGGCACACGTCGCCCTGGGGGTGGCAGGCCTGGCAGGTGACCAGGTTCTTGCGGGCCTCCCGGGCGTGATCGCCCGACCACCGGTGGGACGGGAGCACCGAGTTGGGGTGGCAGGTCTGGCACTGGGTCTCGTCGAACTGCTCGTGGGCGGCGCCCGAGGGGCTCGTGAGCAGATCGCTGAACCCCCGCCGGTGCGACTGCACGGCCAGATCGGTACGGTTGAACCGGTCGTGGCAGTCGGTGCAGGACTGGGGCTCGTGGCAGCTCGCGCACAGCTGCGGGTCGGTGCGCGCCGCGATGGGGTGGGTCACGTGGAAGTCGGAGCGGTGCACGTTGGCCATGGCGTTGCCGAAGCTGCCCTGCTCGTCGGCGAAACCCGACTTGTGGCACTCGGTGCAGAAGCTCTGCTGGTGGCACGCCGCGCAGTCGTAGGTGCGGCCCTTGGCGGCCGGGGTGTGCTGGAAGGCCCACAGGGGGCCGTGGGTCGCCGGCCCGGGAATCTTGACCGCGTCCACGAAGTCCTGGTCGTGGCACTCCAGGCACATGCTCGTGGCCGGGACGATGGTGCGGTCGTCGGGAGCGTGGCAGATGGTGCACGCCTCCCCTTCGGTGTACGCCAGGTGCTCGTCGTGGCGGAAGTCCGCGGCCTGTACCGTCCCCGCCGCCAGGAGCGCGCCGGTTGCCAGCAGGTATGCGAGTCGCTTCATCGCGCAGGCTCCTTTCCTAGAAGAGGACGTTGAGGCGAACGCGGCCCCGGTTGTAGTGGTCCCAGAGGTCGCTCTCCACCCGCTCCACCTTGGCCTGCAGGTTGATGCTCTTGGTGAGGTAGGCCGTCACGTCGACCCAGTAGCGCTTGGCCGTGGTGGTGTCTTCGTCGTCGTAGAGGTCGCGTTCGAGCACGTCCACGTGCAGCCCGGCCCCCGCCTCGAAGCTGGGGTGGAAGAGGTACGCCGCCCGCGCCTTGAAGCCACGCAGGTCCTGCCCGTCCTCGTCGTCGCGGTACACCCCCGTCAGGTAGCCCGAGAACCGCCCCGTGCGCAGCTTCTCGATCCCCGCCTCGTAGACGTTGGCGTCGGCAAAGTCTTCGTAGAGCTCCCGGGTGTACAGGCCGAAGACCCGAAGCCCCCGGGTGATGCTGTACCCCAGCTCTCCCTGCACGTGCTCGTATTCGGAGACGGCAAAGACGGAATAGATCGAGGTGGAGTCGAAGACCGGCAGCGAGTAGAGGTACTCGCCCCGAAGATACCACTTGGGGCTGCGGTGGTACTTGGCCCCGGCCAGGAAGTACGAGACCGCGTTGGAGAGGTAGTTGAACTGTACTTCGGAGTATACGCTGAACATGTCGCGGAAGACGTAGTTGCCGTCGAAACCGATGAGCTCCTGGAGCAGGTCGCCGCCGTCCCACTTCTGCAGGTAGGAGACCGCGAGATCCAGGCTCTCGACAAAGGTTCCAGAAACCTCCGCGCCCCAGATCAAGTCTTTCGGGCTGTACGACTCGTATTCGGTCACGTCGCCGCCGCCGAAGAGCCGCAGCGCCAGCGGCCCGAGGTTCCGGTAGCGAAGATCGAGGCCGTCCATGATCGAGGCCCCCGCGGTGGTGGCCACGAACTGGCGCCCGAGCCGGAAATCCAGGTTGGTGAGGAGGTCGGTCTTTTCCAGATAGGCATAGTAGAGTCGGCTGTCGGCGTCGGTCTCGTTGGTGAGGTCGGTCCCGAGCCGGCCGTAGCCCCGGAAGTTCCAGCCCTTGGCTCCGACGTCGCGGGCATTGAGCAGCAGGTACTGATAGACGGGCACCGAAGTGTCCCCATCGGCATCGTCGAACCACTCGACGACCGTGCTCGCCGAGCCGGAAATCGTGACCCCGTGCGCGGCGGGGGGGGCCAACATTGCCGGGCCCAGGCCCAGGCCCAGGGACGCCAGGGCGGCACAGCAGGCGGATCGCAGCCAACCGTTCATGCTTCCTCCTTGTCCCATCGATGCCGCCTCCCAAGCCGTCTCGCAGGACGCTGCAGGATGCGTCATGGAAAAACTTTCACGAGCACGCCGTTACTCCCAAATCCGTCCAACCGACTCTGCGGGAACACATCCGCGGCCCGGGCACCCTACCACACGGCCGGCACCCCGCAACCCCGCCGCGCGACGTTCCGCCTGCGCATCGGCGCGCGGCCGACAAAACCTTAGAGGAAATCTTCCCCGGTCGTCATTTTCTTGCTCAATCACTCCGGTCCCCCGGCATCTCGTTCGGTGGCCCGCCGGGGCCCACTCCCCTCCCTCGGGACAACACCAACCACGGCGATTCATGAAGGCTTCATGAGACGGCGGGAAAGTTACAGCGAAACGGTGGGCCAACGCAAGGGCAGCCCATCCCAAAAAGAACGTTTCCATCCCGAATCCGGGTTGCCTTGGAGGCGCCTCCAACGAGGGGCGCCGCCGGGGGCCGTCCGAACGCCGGGGCGCTGCCTGCCGGCGCTCCGCGCCTTGACACTGCCCGGCCATCCGTTTAGATTCGCGGTTCCTGTGGCCGGGGCCCCGGCTGCCCCGTTTTTCGGGCTCTCAAAAGGAGGACGACATGCCGACCCAGGGCGACAGCCTTCTCAAGAAGACGCAGCGGGGCCTCTCGATCCTCGCCTTCGAGACGACCAAGCAGAGCCGCATCCTCAAGAAGCGCATGCGTACTGCTGCCCTGCAAAAGGAGATCAAGGCCGACCTCCGGGACCTGGGAAACCTGGTCTACAACGCCGTCGTGCACGACCAGCCCGGAATCCTCCAGGAGGAGGAGGTCAAGATCCTGGTGGAGAACATCCGCCAGAATAAGGAGGAGGTCGAGCACCTGCGCGACGCCATCGCGCGGCTCAGCCGCACCCGCAAGCACTTTCCCGAAGGAGAGCCGGAGGGGTGGGAAGACGCCCCCGAGCCCGCCCTGGACGAGCCCCCTTCGGTGGTGGTGGAAACGAGCACCCGCCCGCCCCCGGCAGACGACACCGGCGTGAGCACCGAGCGGGAGATGAAGGCCGAGATCCTCCAGGCGCCGCCTCCGGAGCCCCGCCCCCTGAAGAAGGCGCCCCGAAAGCCGGAAGCCGTCGAGCCCGCCGTACCGCCCCCCCCGGGCACCGACCCGGAACACCCCGCCGAAGCCGGGGCGGAGGCAGGGAACAAGGGCGCAGGAGCCGCACCCAAGGAATAGCTCACCCCGTTTGCGCCTGTACGGGCGGCCCCCAGGCCGCCCGTTTGCATTTTTCCCGAAAACAGACTTGACCACTCCACAATATCTTGGGGTATGATTCGCGGCCCATACCAAATGCTGTATGTGCCCTGGAGGACCCCATGCCCCACTCCGCCGCCCGCGTCATCCCCATGGAACGGCGCCCGCCGTTTTCCGCCAACGCCCTCACCGTGCTGGAGAAGCGCTACCTGCGCAAGGACGCCGAGGGGCGGGTGGTGGAAAGACCCCAGGAGCTCCTCACCCGGGTGGCCCGGGCCGTGGCGGAGGCGGACCGCCTCTACGATCCCGGCGCCGACGTGGACCGCGCCGCGGCAGACTTCTACGATCTCATGGCCCGGCTGGAGTTCCTGCCGAACTCGCCCACGCTGATGAACGCGGGGCGGGAGCTCGGGCAGCTCTCCGCCTGCTTCGTGCTCCCCGTGGAAGACACCATGGAGAGCATCTTCGAGGCGGTGAAGAACACGGCGCTCATCCACAAGTCCGGGGGGGGCACAGGGTTCAGCTTTTCCCGGGTGCGGCCCAAGAACGACCGGGTCCGCTCCACGAGCGGGGTCTCCTCGGGGCCCATCAGCTTCATGAAGGTGTTCGACACCGCAACCGAGATGATCAAGCAGGGCGGCACCCGGCGGGGAGCGAACATGGGCATCCTCCGGGTGGACCACCCGGACATCCGGGAGTTCGTCTCGGTGAAGTCCGACACGTCGCTGCTGACCAACTTCAACCTCTCCGTGGCCGTCACCGAGACCTTCATGGCCGCCGTGGAGGCCGACGGGGAATACCCCCTGGTCAACCCCCGGGACGGCCAGCCTTCGGGCGCCCTACGCGCTCGGGAGGTCTTCGACCGGATCGTGGAGGAAGCCTGGGCCACGGGAGAGCCCGGGGTGGTCTTCATCGACCGGATGGAGCGGGACAACCCCACTCCGAAGCTCGGGCGCATCGAGTCCACCAACCCCTGCGGCGAGCAGCCCCTGCTCCCCTACGAGTCGTGCAACCTGGGCAGCGTCAACCTGGCGGGGATGGAGCGCGACGGCGAGGTGGACTGGGACCGGCTGGGGCGCGTGGTGCGCCGGGCCGTGCACTTCCTCGACAACGTGGTGGACGTGAACCGCTACCCCCTGCCGGAGATCGCCCGGATGACCCGGGGCAACCGCAAGATCGGCCTGGGGATCATGGGGTGGGCCGACCTCCTGTTTCGCCTCGGCATCCCCTACGGCTCGCCGGCGTCGCTGGAGCTCGGCGAGAGCCTCATGGCCTTCGTGAACGCCGCCGCCCGGGAGGCCTCGGAGGACCTGGCCGAGGCCCGCGGCCCCTTCCCGAACTTCCCGGGCTCGGCGTACGACGTCGCCGGTGCCCGGCCGGTGCGCAACGCCACCCGCACCACCATCGCCCCCACGGGTACCATCTCGATCCTCGCCGGGTGCTCCTCGGGCATCGAGCCCCTGTTCTCCCTGGCCTTCGTCCGCCGCGTCATGGACGGCACGGAGATGCTCGAGGTCAACCCCGTGTTCGAGGAAGAGGCCCGGCAGCGCGGGTTCCACTCCGAAGGCCTCCTGCGCCGGCTGGCCGCGGGGGCGTCGGTGCACGACCTCCCCGAGGTCCCCGAGGCGGCGCGCCGGGTCTTCGTGACCGCCCACGACATCACCCCCGAAGACCACATCCGGATGCAGGCGGCATTCCAGAAGCACACGGACAACGCGGTCTCCAAGACCGTGAACTTTCCCCGCTCGGCGGCCCGCCACGAGGTGGCGGAGGTCTTCTGGCTGGCCCACCGCCTGGGATGCAAGGGGGTGACGATCTACCGCGACGGGAGCCGGGACGGGCAGGTCCTCTCCACGCCGACCCCCTCCGCCGAAAAGGCTCCCGCCGCGGCGGCCCCCGGAACGCCCCGCAAGCGGGAACGCCCTCGCGCACTCTCGGGCAAGACCTACCAGATGCAGACCGGGTGCGGGCCCCTGTACGTCACCATCAACGAGGACGAGCAGGGCCTCTTCGAGGTCTTCACCACCATGGGAAAGGCCGGCGGGTGCGCCGCGAGCCAGTGCGAGGCCATTGGGCGGCTGGTTTCCCTGGCGTGGCGCTCGGGGCTGGACCCCCTGCCCGTGATGCGGCAGCTCCGGGGCATCTCGTGCCACAAGCCCGCGGGGTTCGGCCCCCACCGTGTACTCTCCTGCGCCGACGCCCTGGGCATCGCGGTGCACACCCACCTGCACCCCGAGACCGCGGCGGAAACCCACGTGGCGCTGGGCGGAGCGTGCCCCGAGTGCGGCGACGCCGTGGAGCACGAGGAGGGCTGCGTGCTCTGCCGCAGCTGCGGGTACTCGGAGTGCGGGTGAGAGAAATCACATCCAACCGTCAGCGGCGCTCGGTTGCGGTGGGAGGGGGCACGATGCCGGCGGTGAGGGCCGAGGGGGTCTCCCACCGGCTCCACTCCGCCGGGAGCTTGGCGTCCTGGAGGTAGGCCACGGTTGCCGCGTCGTCCAGGGTGAGACGCTGCCCCTTGGCGATCCACACCACGGTCTGGCCGCGCACCCGGCTGTTTCGGGCCTCGGCCCGACCCTCGTAGCAGGCGGCGTGGTGGGCGGCGCCCCGCGACCCCACCAGCACCGTGGCCAGGGGCCCCACCTCCACCCGAAGGGCCTCCGTCTGCACCGGCAAGGGTTCGCTGCCCAGCCGCCGCACCAGCACCTCTCCCTCCTCGACCCGCACCTCGGACGCCCCGGCCCGCCGTCCCTCGAAGGCGTAGAGCACCTGGAACCGGCTGCCGCCGTAGGCCCGCACCGCGGCGCCGGGCAGGAGCACCTCCACCTTCCCGTCCGGCCCGGTCTCCAGACGGTCCCCGGGCTCCAGGAGGAGCGGGCCGGTCAGGGGCAGCGGCTCCCGGGCGTGCCGCGGCTGGAGCCACACGGTGCCCGTGGACCGGGAGACCTGGGGGTGGAGCACCGCCGGGGCTTCCTCCCGGGCGCCCGGCAAGAGGCTCGCACACCCGGAAAGGAGGAGGACCGCCAGGGCCGCGGCAGGGAGCGCGGCCCGCAGGGGGTGACGCCTGGGACAGGGGATCACGTCGCGCACTCCGAGGGGTCGCCGTGGATCTTCTCCACCGCGTGGGGGAGGGCGGGCAGCAGCACCGACAGGTTCTCCCGCACGGCCCGGGGGCTCCCCGGGAGGTTCACGATGAGGGTGCGACGGCGGATGCCGGCCACCGCCCGGGAGATGACCGCGTGGGGGGTCTTCTGGAGGCTCACCCACCGCATGGCCTCGGCCATGCCGGGCACTTCGCGCTCCAACACCTCCCGGGTGGCCTCGGGGGTCACGTCCCGGGGCCCCACACCGGTTCCCCCGGTCGTGAGGATGAGCGCCAGGCCCTGCCGGTCCGTCCACTCCACGAGGGTCGCCACGATCTCCCCCCGCTCGTCGGGGATCACCCGGTAGGCCTCCACCGCGAAGACCGCCGGGTCCAGGAGCTCGCGGATCGCGGCGCCGGAGAGGTCTTCCCGCTCTCCCCGGGAGCCCTTGTCCGAGAGGGTGAGGATGCCCACGGGCCAGGGGGCACTCATGTGGCTCTCATGGGGCTCTCGCATCCGAGCCCTCCGGGGCTTCCGGGAGGATCTCGATGGGATCCCCGGCGGCGAGCTCTCCCCCGGAGAGGACCTCGGCAAAGACCCCCTCCCGGGGCATGACGCAGTCCCCCGCCTGGTAGTAGATGGCGCACCGGGAGTGGCACTCCTTGCCGTGCTGGGTAAGGGCCAGGACCACGGAGGAGCCCACCCGAAGCCGGGTACCCAGGGGCAGACCCAGCAGGTCGACCCCGCGGGTGGTGAGGTTCTCGGCGAAGTCCCCCGGACCCACCGTGAGCCCGGCGTCGCGCATCTTCTGGATGCTCTCCTCCGCGAGCAGGCTCACCATGCGGTGCCAGGGGCCGGCGTGTGCGTCGCCGGCGATGCCCTCGGCGCCCACCCGGGCGCGCGGCACCGACTTCTTCTTCACGCCCTTGGTTTCGCTCACGTTGATGGAGACGAGGGTACCCATGGCTTCTCCTTTGATCGCTGACACCCCCTACACCTTGCCCCGCCGGGCCAGCACCCGCAAGGCCCCTCCCGAGACCGGAGACGGCACGTTGCGGCTCTTGGAGAGGGCGCGCAGGTCCCGGTCCTGGAGGGTTTCCAGGAGCCGCAGGGCCTGGGGCACCGCCGTCTTCGGGTTCTGGGCGATCGCCAGACGCAGGGGATAGTTCTTCATCCAGTCCTTGCGCCCCAGGATGATCCGCAGGAGCTCCTCGGAGACGGTGCGGTCCTGGGCGATGGGCACCACCTCGTCCTCCCGGATCTTGGGACTGCGCAGCACCGCCCGCTGCACCACCCGGTTGGTGTCGCGGGCCAGCAGCCTCCGGGCGCCCTTGCTCCCCAGGTTGGCGAGCTTGATCTTTTCCGCGATCGAGAGGGACTGGACGAGCTGATAGAGGCTCTTGGCCTCGGCTTCGTCCTCGGGTTCCGGGCTGTCCTCCAGGAGGGTGCGCGGGAGATCCCGGGGGAGCTCCGGGGCCTCGGCCGGGAGCTCACCCTCGCCTGCCTCCGCCGCCTCGGGGGCCTCTGCGTTCTGGTCTTCCCCGGGCTCGGCCGGCACCTGCGGCCGGGGCTCCGCCGGGGCAGCGGCGACTTCCTCGGGGCCGCCGTAGAGGGAGGCGAGCCGTCCCCGGTCTCCCGGGTGGAGGGCCGGGTTGGAAGCCAACCGGCGGGCGAGGTCGGGGAAGGCGCCCAGGACCACCTGGTTCTGGGCCATCACGTCGAGAACGGCTTCGTCGTCGCAGGCCACGAAACGCTCCAGGGTGCGCCGCCCGACGCGGGGGTGGGCGAGCACCCGCAAGAGCACGCGGCGGTCCCCCGGGCCGCGGGCGGCCACGAGATCGAGCACCGCTTCGGGCAGGCGCAGGTCCTCCACGGCGCTGGCCACCAGGGCGGAGGGGACCTCCTCCCAGGCGCTCCGGGCCGCCTTGCGGACCCCTTCGGCGGGATCGGCCAGCAGGAGCGTGAGACACACCAGCCGCTCGGCCGGGGGCATGGGGATGACGCCCCGGGCGGTGTCGAGCCGCACGGATTCCGGAGCCGAGGCAGCGACGCAGCGGGCCAGCGACTCTGCCAGGGGGAAGGCACCGATCACGGCCGCCTTCTCAGGTAGCTCTCCAGCCCTTCCCGGGCCAGACGTTCGCGCTCCGCCAGGGCTTCCTCCTCGGAGAAGGGCCCGGCCAGAACCGTCCAGACGGGCAGTTCACCCGGCACCCTCAGGTACCCGGCCCCCGGGAGCCCGGCCCGGGTGACGGCTTCCAGTGCCTGCCGGGCTTCCTCTTCCAGGAAGAACCGGACCTCGATTCCCCCGGGCGACTCCCGGTAGAGGTACCCGGCTCGGTCCAGGGCGGCGCGGGCCCGATCCCGGGAAGCGCCGTCCCCCGCGGGCACGGCGAGCCGGAAGGAGTCGCCCCTGGCTGTGCCCTCCACCCGGTAGTGGGGGACCCCCAGGGAGTCCAGGCGCAGCTCGGTCTCCCGGCGATATTTCTGGCTCCGAAAGACGCCCATCTGGAGCAC
Organism: Thermodesulfobacteriota bacterium; assembly: GCA_040756475.1. Classification (NCBI taxonomy): domain Bacteria; kingdom Pseudomonadati; phylum Thermodesulfobacteriota; species Thermodesulfobacteriota bacterium. The sequence goes on along the minus strand of JBFLZB010000066.1, from coordinate 10,004 downwards.
GTGGGTCCCGGGCCGGGAGGGCCCCGTGCTCGGGCCTGCGCCCGCTCCCGGACCGGCGACGGGAGGGGGCGGCGGGGCAGCCGGTGCCGAGGCTGCCGCAGAGGTCGGCGCCGGCTCGGCGGCCTCCGAAGCCGCGGGGGCGGGGGCTTGGGGAACGGGGGGGGCCTGCGGAGCGGGCAGGGGCGCCGGAGGCGCACCTGCCTCGGTTGCGGACGATGCGGACGGTGCAGCCGGGGCGTCCTCCCGGGTCGGCGGCGCCGGAGAAGGCCCCGCGGGGGGCCCCGAGGCCACCACGACCTCCCGCACCGGGGGCGGAAACCTCGCCCCCGCGGGGACCACGGAAGGGCTCCCCCTGGCTTCGAGGGCTGCTTCCTCGTCCCCGGGTGGCGGTGCGGCGCCCACCGCCACCCGTCCCTCCAGCCGGTCGCGCAGGAGCACTCCGGCCCCCTGGGTCACGAGCAGGAGGCCCAGAAGGCACAGGGCGGCCCACAGCAGCCCCCTGGGCTGGGGCGGCGGGGAGGGCTCTGCCTCCGCGCGCTGCCCGGGGGCCTCGGTCTCCGGCGGCCCGTACAATTCCTCCCGGGGGATGTCTTCCACGGGGGCGCCCTACTCCTCGCCTCGTTCGGCCTTGGCCTCGGCCACGATCTTCTCGGCCGCGTAGGCCGGCACCTCGTCGTAGTGGTCGAAACCCATGGAGAAGGTGCCGCGGCCCGCGGTCATGGACCGCAGGTCGGGGGCGTACTCGAGCATCTCGGCCAGGGGGACGTGGGCCTTGATGACCTGGATGCCGTCCTGGGGGTCCACCCCCAGCACCCGGCCCCGGCGGGAGTTCAGATCACCGATGACGTCGCCCATCTGGGCGTCGGGGACCTGCACCCGCACCTCCATCACCGGCTCCAGGAGCACGGGCTTGCACTCGGCCGCCCCCTTCTTGAAGCCCAGGGAACCGGCGATCTTGAAGGCCATCTCGGAGGAGTCCACGTCGTGGTACTTGCCGTCGAAGAGAGTGACCTCCACGTCCACCATGGGGTAGCCGGCCAGGATGCCGCCGCGCATGGCCTCGAAGATGCCCGCTTCCACGGCGGGGATGTACTGGCGCGGGATCGCGCCCCCCACGATCTTGTCCACGAACTGGAAGCCGCTCCCCCGGGGCAGGGGCCGGATCTCGATCCAGGTGTCGCCGAACTGGCCGCGTCCGCCGGTCTGCTTCTTGTACCGCCCCTGCACCTTGGTGCTCCCCTTGAGGGTCTCCCGGTAGGGGACCTTCATCTTGCGAAGCTCCACGTCGGCCGCGTACTTGCGCTTCATGCGCTCGCAGAGGATGTCGAGGTGGAGCCGCCCCATGCCCGAGACCAGGAGCTCGTGGGTCTGCTCCTCCCGGCCCAGGCGAAGGGTGGGGTCCTCCTCCTGCATCCGCCGCAGGCCCTGGCCCATCTTTTCCTCGTCGCCCCGGGCCCGGGGGTAGGCGGCGAGCGTCATGAGGGGCTCGGGGGGCTGGGGCAGGGCGTAGCGGATGGGAGCGGCCTTGGTGGCCAGGGTATCCCCCGAGCCGGTCACCTTGAGCTTGGCCAGGGCCAGGATGTCGCCCGCGCTGGCCACCGGGGCGGGCTTGGCCTCCTTGCCGAGCAGGGTCACGATCTGGCCCACCCGCTCTTCCTCCTCCCGAGTGACGTTCCAGACCGAGGAGTCGGAGGACAAAGTACCGCTGAAGACCCGGAAGAGGTTGAGGCGGCCCGTGAAGGGGTCCGAGATGGTCTTGAACACCAGGGCGGAGAAGGGGGCATCTTCCGCCGGCGGGCGCGACGCCGGGGTACCGTCGGGAGCCGTGCCCAGGGCCTCGCCCCGATCCGCCGGCGAGGGGGCGGCCTCCACGAGGAAGTCCAGCAACCCGCCAGCCCCGATGTTCTTGGCCGCGGCACCCACGAGCACGGGCACGAACTGGCGGGTCAGCACCCCCTTGCGCAGGGCCTGGAGGAGCTCGGCGGCAGCGATCTCCTGCCCGTCGAAGTACCGCTCCATGAGCGCGTCGTCGGTCTCCACCAGGTGCTCCACCAGGGCGTCGCGGGCCGAGCGCGCGGCGTCGGCGAGCTCCGGCGGCACGGGCCCCTCGGCGGGCTTCCCGGAAGCGTCCCCGAAGGTACAGGCCACCTGGCGCAGGAGGTCCACGTACCCCTTGAAGCCCGCCTCGGCCCCGATGGGGATCTGCACCGGCACGAAGGTGGACGCCGCAAAGGCCCCTTGCAGGGCTTCCAGCGCCGCCTCGAAGCTCGAGTTCTCCTTGTCCAGGCGGTTGACGAAGACGGCCCGGGGCAGCTCGAACTCGTCGGCATAGCGCCAGAGCTTGTCGGTCTCGAACTTGATGGTCCCGGTCTCGCCGCTCACCACCACCACCGCGGCGTCGGCGGCCCGCAGCGCGGCCTGGGCCTCGTAGAGGAAGACGTCGTAGCCGGGGGTGTCGAGGAGGTTCACCTTGTGTTTCTTGTGCTCGAGGCTCGCCAGCGAGGTCGAGATGCTGAGCTTGTGGCTCTTCTCTTCGGGCTCGAAGTCGAGGAGGGAGGTGCCGTCGTCCACCTTCCCCAGGCGGGTGGTGACCCCCGCCGTGAAGAGGAGGGCCTCTCCCAGGGAGGTCTTCCCCACGCCCCCGTGGCCCACGAGGGCCACGTTGCGGATGCTGCCCACCTCGAACTTCTTCATGCCCGCTCCTTTCCTGTGTCGTAAGGCACTCGGTGCAAAGAGGCCGGCGCGGGCCGAAAGGAATCCGGCGACTCAGGCCGCCCGGTTCGGCTCTGCCGTGTTGCGCTCGTAGATGATCCGCAGCCCCTCCAGGGTCAGGAACTCGTCCACGTGGTCGATCCGGCGGGTCTCGGCGGCAATCACCGGTGCCAGGCCCCCCGTGGCGACCACTACGGGCTTGCCCCCCACCTCCTGGCCGAGCCGGTCGATGAGGCCGTCCACCAGCGCCGCGTAGCCGAACCAGATGCCCGACTGCATGGAGTGCACGGTGTTTCGGCCCAGGACCCGGGCCGGTCGGACCAGGGCCACCTTGGGCAGCTTGCTCGTGCGGGCGAACAGCGCCTCCATGCTGATGGCCAGACCCGGGGCGATCATGCCCCCCATGTAGCCGCCCTCCGCGCTCACGTAGTCGAAGGTGGTGGCGGTTCCGAAGTCCACGATGATGAGGGCCGTCTGGTACTTGTCGAACCCCGCCACGGCGTTGACGATCCGGTCGGCCCCCACCTCCCGGGGGTCCTCGTAGTGGATCGGCATGCCCGACTTGACCCCGGGGCCCACCACCAGGGGCTTTCGGTGGAGATACGCCTGGGCCACCTCCTCGAAGGTCGGCGTAAGGGCGGGAACCACCGAGGAGATGGCGATCCCGTGGATGTCGCCGACGGCCACGCCGGTCACCTGGAAGAGGCTGCGCAGGAGCACCCCCACCTCGTCGGGCGTGCGGTGGGCCTCGGAGGCGATGCGCCAGTGCCCCAGGAGCTCGGTGCCCCGGTACACCCCGAGCACCGTGTGGGTGTTGCCCACGTCCACCACCAGCAGCAGCGATCCGCGTGCGCTCACGGTACCCTCGTGGTGCTTCGTTCCACGTCGCCAGCGAAAACTTCCAGGGGCTCCCGGCCGTCCCCCGGGTCCACCCGGAGCGACCCCGTGGGCCCCAGCCCCAGGGCCCGGCCCTCCACCAGGCCCCGAGGAGTCTGGACCCGAACCGGTTGGCCGTCCAGGCGGGACCACCGGTTCCAGCGGGGGAGCAGGGCGGAGAGCCCCGAGGCCAGGTAGGCATCGTAGGCCGACTCGAAGGCCTCGAGAAAGGCGCAGAGCACCTCGAGCCGGCGGGGGGCCGGGCAGACCCACTCGGCCACCGTGGTGCACAGGGCCCGCACCTCGGCCGGGTACTCGGCGGGCTGCCCCTCCACGTTGACCCCGACGCCGAGGATCACGTACTCGGTGTGCTGCCCCTCGGAGCGCATTTCCAGGAGGATACCGGCCGCTTTGCGCCCCCCCAGGAGGACGTCGTTGGGCCACTTGAGCTCCAGGTCGCCGGCGGGCACCCACCGGGCCAGGGCCTCCGCCAGGGCCACGGCAGCCGCGAAGGTCAGCGGGGGGGTCTCGGCGGCGGGGAGCGCAGGGCGCAGGAGCAGGCTCATGAGCAGCGAGCGGCCGGGAAGATCCGCCCAGGTGCGCCCCAGCCGGCCCCGCCCGGCGGTCTGTCGCTCGGCCAACACCAGGGCCCCTTCCGGAGCTCCCTCGGCGGCCCACCGCTCCGCCTCCCGGTTGGTCGAATCGACGCGGCGCAGGTGGCGCACCGGCCGGCCCAGGCGCCCGGTGCGCAGCGTTGCGGCGAGCTCGCCGGGCCGCAGGCCCGCACCGCGCTCGGTGAGGCGGTAGCCCCGGGCCGGCAGGCTCTCCACCCGGTACCCGTGGCGGCGCAGGGCCTCGACCCCCTTCCACACGGCCGCCCGCGTGACCCCCATGCGGGCCGCCAGGTGCTGCCCGGAGACGGGGGTTCCGCCGGCCTCGACCAGGCGGCGGAGGATCTCGTCGGCGAGGGTCGGTGTCATCGAAAGCCCTCTGATAACGACAACTTCCGCTTTGGAAAGGGGCCGCTACCTTAGCAGAGGACCCGAAAACGAGTCAACGACATACACGCGCGGGCGCGCCGGGAAAGCCCGGGAAGGGAAGCGGGATTCCCGGCCCGCGGGAGCGGGTCCCCCCCGGGCGGGGCGCGTGGGGGGTGCGCCGCCCGGCGCGGGGTGCGGGGGGGGGG